>JBELDQ010000023.1:0-4548 GCA_042094215.1 Polaribacter sp.
ATAATGACTGTTGTTTTACAGGATTTTCATGTGCTAATAACCATTTTTTTCGCCATAAGCCACTGGCATATCCTGTTAGAGACCCATCCGATCCAATAACTCTATGGCAAGGGATTACAATCGCGATTGGGTTTTTGCCATTGGCAGCAGCAACTGCTCTAATGGCTTTTGTATTTCCTAAAGCTGCACTTTGCCCTGCGTAGCTTTTTATTGAGCCAAAAGGAATATCTAACAGCGCTCTCCATACCTTCTGTTGAAATTTAGTGCCTTGTGGAGCTAGTTTTAAGTCGAATGTAGTTCTGTTTCCTGTAAAATATTCTTGCAGTTGTTGTTGTGCTTCTAAAAGACATACTGCGAGTAATTCTTGCGGAGTGACTGCCTCTATAGCAGTAGTCTCATCTAACAATGCGATGTGCTGTATGCCGTTTTCATTTCCGACTATTTTTGTAATCCCAAGAGGTGAGTGGTTGTATGTTGTTTGAAGCTTAGACACCAAACACCGCTTTTGAATTTGCTGTAGTGATGCGTGCAATTTCTTCGGTAGGTAAGTTGTAAATGTTTGCGAGTTTATCTACCACCTGTATAATGTAGCTACTCTCATTGCGTTTTCCTCGATAGGGTGTCGGTGCTAAATAAGGTGAATCAGTTTCTAAGACAATATGTTTGATGTCTATGGTGTCTAGGAATTTGTCAATTTTTCCGTTTTTAAACGTGGCAACACCGCCAATTCCTAACTTCATATTGTAGGAAATTGCCTTTTGAGCCTGCTCTAAAGTACCTGTAAAACAGTGAAAAATACCGAATAAATCAGACCCTTTTTCTGTTTCTAACACTTCAAAAATTTCATCAAAAGCCTCTCTGCAATGAATAATAATAGGTAGTTTTTTCTGTTTTGCCCACTGAATTTGAGTTCGAAAAGCTTCTTGCTGTTGTGCTAGGAAGGAGCGGTCCCAATACAAGTCAATGCCAATCTCTCCAATGCCAATAAAAGAACGTTTGTCTATCCATTCTTTGACCTGCGCCAATTCTTCTTTGTAGTTTTCCTTTACAGATGTTGGGTGCAATCCCATCATTAAAAATACATCGTCTTTAAATTCACGTTCTAAGTCAAGCATGCGTTTGGTATACGAGCTATCAATGGCAGGAATAAAGAAACGACTCACGCCAGCGTCTTTAGCACGTTGTATCATGGCGGCTCTGTCCTCATCAAATTGTTCAGAATATAAGTGCGTATGGGTATCTGTAATCATTAAAATTGTATTTTTGCAACCACAAAAATAGGGTTAAATGGCAAGTCTTAAAAAAGTATTACGAAAAAAGAAATACATTCGAATCAAGCTAAAAAAAATAGCGACCAATCACTTAGAAGTAAAAGCAATACTGAATAACGTGCCAGGACGATTTATTTTAGATACTGGAGCTTCGAATTCTTGTGTAGGAATTGACTTAATTGCCCAATTTAAATTACAGGCTGAGGCATCTGATACAAAAGCTGCGGGTGCAGGAGCTATTGATATGGAGACCTTAAAGTCTGAGAACAATGTATTGGAAATAGGCAAGTGGAAAACTAAATCTAGTCATTTAGTGCTCTTTGATTTGACACATGTAAACACGGCGTTAACACAGCACAATGCAGAAGAGGTGCATGGAATTATAGGTGCTGATATTTTAGAAAGTGGAAAAGCAATCATAGACTACCCAAATAGAGTGCTCTATCTCAAAAAAGTAAAAAGAAAGAAAAAACTATCTGTGGTTCCTTTTTAATAGAATCGTTTAAGATGGTCATCGTACACTGCAACACGCTGCATATCTAAGCAACTAAATACTTTTGTTGTGGTGTTTTCTTTTTTCATATGGCAGTTCTCCCGTTGTAATGTTGCCTAGAAATGCTTGTTGTGCTGTACGTATTACTTTTTTCTATGGAGCCTAATTTACGCTCCTAAATCTTGCAATTCAATGATCTTATTGTGTTCTTTATAAAGAACTATACAAAACTCCTATAAATTGAAGTACGAGTCAATAGGGTCCGGACCCTATTGACTCGTATTGTTTTTTTTTGTACAAGTTAGAGTTTTAAAAACCACTGATTTAAGCTGTACACCTTATTTTACATGAGGTTTTACCACTGTGTGGCATTAGTAATAAAAACGGGTATCTGCCGAAAGAGGATATTAGGGGGTTTGTACTATTTTTTCAAAACGTCAAGTGTAGGTCTGTTGATTGTGTGGGAGCTATGTTTTAGAAATTGATTTTTAGATGTAACATTTTTTCTTTTTCCTCGTCTATAGAGTATAACTAAAACCACAAATACCATGAAATTAGCAGTGCAAACAGGAGTGCATCAAAGCGGTCTTTTAAACTCAGTATACAAACAAGAGATAAAGCGTCAAGCGAGCGAGATGAAGCAAGCATCCATTTCTCGAGTTAAAGAATCTATAATGCATCGTCATGAAGTGCTTTTAAGCAAAGCAGGTACCATTGTGCAAGTGTCTCTTTTTGCTATTGTCACAGCAGTTTTTCTTTTTTAGGAATAAAAAAACGCACCCTCTAAAAAGTGCGTTAGATCTATAAAGGAGTCACTGAACCCTTAGCTTAGTACTGCTTTAATTCTTCGCACTGCTTCTTGAAGTTGTGCTACAGAGGCTGCATACGACAATCGAATACAGTTAGGGTCTCCAAAAGCTTCTCCTGTTACTGTGGCAACATTGGCTTCTTCCAATAATAGCATAGAGAAATCTCCTGCTGTTTCTATTTTTTTTCCCTTAATAGTTTTTCCAAAAAAGGCAGAAATGTCTGGGAATACATAGAATGCACCGTCAGGAACATTCAATTTAAATCCTTCTATTTGACCGAGCAACTCCAAAACCATATCTCTTCTGGTTTGAAACTCGTCTACCATGTATTGTACTTTTGACACTGGTGCTAAAACAGCGGTAATTGCAGCGCGCTGAGCAATACAATTGGCACCAGAGGTTACTTGTCCCTGCATTTTAGTACAGGCTTTGGCAATCCAGGCAGGTGCCCCAATATAGCCTATTCTCCAACCGGTCATGGCAAAAGCTTTTGCCAATCCGTTTACCGTAATCGTTCTATCGTACATGCTCTCTATGGCAGCAAAACTAAAGGTTGGTGTTCCGTAGTTGATGTGCTCATAAATTTCATCTGATAAGATGAAAATTTGAGGGTGTTTTTCTAATACGGCTGCCAGTGCTCTGTATTCTTCCTCACTATACATAGCGCCACACGGATTGTTTGGCGAATTGAAAAAGATCATTTTTGTTTTTGGCGTAATGGCCGCTTCTAGTTGTGCTGGTGTAATTTTAAAGTCGGTGTCTATAGAAGATGGAATTTCAATAAAGGTTGCTTCAGACAGCGTGGCAATTGCCGAGTAACTTACCCAATACGGCGCAGGTAGCAACACCTCATCACCAGGGTTGAGTAACACCTGTGCAACATTCGCAATAGACTGCTTTGCTCCGGTAGAGACTACAATCTGATTTGGTGCGTAGGTGAGGTTGTTGTCGCGTTTAAACTTTGTGCAAATAGCTTCTTTTAAAGCAACATAGCCATCCACAGGGGTGTACGAATTGTAGTCTTCATTGATTGCTTCAATCGCAGCGTCTTTAATAAAATCAGGGGTGTTGAAATCGGGTTCTCCAAGACTTAAGCTAATGATGTCTTTGCCTGCTAATTTGAGTTCTCTTGCTTTTGCAGCCATGGCCAAGGTTTGTGAAACCGGCAGGCTGTTGATTCTCTCTGATAATACGTTTGACATGTTGTTAGTTGTATAGTTGTTTGTTTGTGTTTATGCGAGTTCTGGTTGGGACCCTAGATTACCTAAGTGCTTAAAGTGTTCAATCACAGCTCTTGTCATGGTTTGGTACTCGTTGTAGGGCAAATTAAATTCTTTAGCGGTATCTTTTACAATGCTTGCCAATTTCTTGTAGTGAACATGAGAAATATGAGGGAAAATATGGTGTTCTACCTGGTGGTTCAATCCACCAGTATAAAAGTTTACAATCCAGTTGCTTGGTGCAAAATTAGAAGTGGTGTACAATTGGTGTACTGCCCATGTATGTTCTAGATTTCCTTCTTTATCTGGCAAAGGCATCGCTGTGTTCGGTACAATGTGAGCCAATTGAAAAACCAAACTTAAAATCATCCCTGCTGTATAGTGCATTACAAAAAAACCAAGAATTACTTTCCACCAAGCAATGTCTAAAACAGCCAACGGTAAGACAATCCAAAGTGAATAATACACCAGTTTAGAAATAATGAGTTTGGTCCATTCTACCTTTGGATTTGGGAACTTTCCATAAGATAATTTACGCTTTAAATAGCGGTGCATTTGTTTAACATCTGTGGTAATTGCCCAGTTAATCGTGAGCAATCCATACAGAAAGATGGAGTAAAATTTTTGAAACTTATGGATAGGAAACCATTTGGAATGTTGTGAAAAACGAATGATTCTTCCAGCGTCAATGTCCTCATCGTGATTCTTGATGTTGGTAAATGTATGGTGCAATACATTGTGTTGCACTTTCCAGT
>JBELDQ010000023.1:4648-16701 GCA_042094215.1 Polaribacter sp.
TGATTCTTGATGTTGGTAAATGTATGGTGCAATACATTGTGTTGCACTTTCCAGTTGTACACGTTTCCTGCCAAGATATAAATGCTGCTGCCCATGAGTTTGTTTACCCATTTTCTTTTAGAAAAAGATTCGTGGTTGGCATCGTGCATCACATTCATACCAACGCCTGCCATTCCGATACCGGTAACCACCATTAATAGTGCCATTAGCCATTGTGGCATGGAAACCGTTAAAATGAGTATGAAAGGAACCAAGAACATCGAAAACATGATGATGGCTTTGGTGTATAGTTTCCAATTTCCAGTTCTTTTAAGATCATTGTCTTTAAAATACGTGTTTACTCGTTTGTTTAAAGTTCTAAAAAATTTTGCTTTATCTATTCTTGAAAATTGTATCGTTTTCATAGTTGTCTTTATGGTTGGTGCAAAAATATGGATTTTGTTTTTCCTTTGTATGCTAAACGCTGTTTTTTGTTACGAATTGTTTGCAAACAATTAACTATTTTTGCATTTCATTACTTATTTATGGAGATCATACAGAAATACTTTACAGATTTAACGGAAACGCAAGCAGCACAATTTGCAAAATTGCAAGAATTGTATCAAGATTGGAATTTAAAAATCAACGTGGTATCTCGCAAGGATATCGATGAATTGTACTTACGTCATGTATTGCATTCTCTAGGAATTGCAAAAGTGATGCAGTTCAAGCCTGGGGCAAAGGTGATGGATGTGGGTACAGGAGGTGGTTTTCCCGGAATTCCATTGGCTATTTTGTTTCCAGAGACGCAGTTTCATTTGGTAGACTCCATTGGTAAAAAGATAAAAGTTGTCAATGAAGTAGCTCAAGGATTGGAATTGCAAAATGTACAAACCACACATGGTAGAGTGGAAGAGGTAAAAGACACCTATGATTTTATTGTAAGTAGAGCTGTTGCACAGATGGAAACTTTTGTGGGGTGGACCAAAGGAAAGATTGCAAAAAAACAGCAACACGACCTTAAAAACGGAATTCTCTATTTAAAAGGAGGAGACCTTTCTGAGGAATTGGCAAAGTATACCTCGGCAACTATTTATGACTTGCCAAACTTTTTTGAAGAAGCCTTCTTTGAAACGAAAAAAGTAGTGCACCTACCAATGAAATTTAAAGCCTAAAGCTTACAATATAGAACGCTAGTGATTCGAGTTGATTCCTAGAAATGTTACAAATAAAAAAGCCTCCTGCATGTGCAGGAGGCTTTTTACATAGGGTGTATTGTTTATCCTAAATACGGATATTTGTAGTCTGTTGGTGTGACAAAGGTTTCTTTGATCAAACGAACAGATGTCCAACGCAATAAGTTTTGCGCAGAACCCGCTTTGTCATTTGTTCCAGAAGCTCTTGCACCTCCAAAAGGTTGCTGTCCTACCACAGCTCCCGTAGGCTTGTCGTTGATGTAAAAGTTTCCAGCAGCATTTTCTAAGGCTTTGGATGCTTTTTCAACAATGTATCTGTCTGTAGAGAAGATCGCACCTGTTAATGCATACTCTGTAGATTCATCTACTAGTTTTAAGGAAGCTTCCCATTCGGCATCTTCATAGATATAGATGGTCATTACAGGGCCAAAAAGTTCAGTGCACATGGTTTTGTATGTTGGTGATTTTGCAACAATTACAGTAGGTTCAATAAAATACCCAACAGATTTGTCGTGTCCTCCACCAATAATAACATCAGCATCAGCATCTTCTTTAGCAGCGTCTAAAAAGCTTGCGATTTTATCGAAAGATCCTTCGTGAATCACCGCATTGATGTAGTTGCTTGGGTCTTCTGGAGAGCCCATTTTTAATTCACTTGCCTGAGCAATTAAGTGTCCTTTTACTGCTGGCCAGATAGATGCAGGGATGTAGGCTCTTGAGGCAGCAGAACATTTTTGTCCTTGAAATTCAAAAGCACCTCTTGTAATTCCAGTAGCCACTTGCAAGGGGTTTGCTGAGTTGTGTGCCCATATAAAATCTTTACCACCTGTTTCTCCAACAATTCTTGGATAGGTTTTATAGGTTTCGATGTTGGTTCCAATTTGTTTCCATAGGTGCTTAAATACATGGGTAGATCCTGTAAAGTGCAATCCAGAAAAATCTGGAGAAGCCAATACCGTATCTGTTACCATTACAGGGTCTCCATAGACCACATTGATAACACCGTCTGGCAAGCCAGCTTCTTTAAACAAGTCTACAATTACCTGGGCAGAATATGCTTGGTGATCAGAAGGTTTCCAAACAACCACATTCCCCATTAAAGCAGCTGCAGCTGGTAAGTTGGCAGCAATAGAAGTAAAGTTAAAAGGCGTAATAGCATAAACAAACCCTTCGAGTGGTCTGTATTCAACTCGGTTCCAGATGCCTGGAGCAGAAGCAGGTTGGTCTTTAAATATATCCGTCATGTACTGCACATTGAAACGGAAAAAATCAATCATTTCGCAGGCCGCATCAATTTCTGCTTGGTGTACGTTTTTAGATTGCGCAATCATAGTGGCAGCATTCATTTTTGCTCTGTAAGGTCCTGCTAGCAATTCTGCAGCCTTTAAGAAAATAGAAGCTCTTTCCATCCAGCTTACACTAGACCATGCTTCTCTTGCATCCAATGCAGTAGAAATGGCAGCCTCTACATGCGATTTCTCAGCAACATGGTACTGACCAACAACATGTTTGTGATCGTGTGGAGGAGTAATGTTTCTGGTGTTTCCAGTACGTACTTCCTCTCCATTGATGTGCATAGGCACGTCTACTTGACTATTGAACATTTCTTTATAGGTTGCTAAAAGCAATTCTCTTTCTGGAGAACCTGGTGCGTAGCCTTGAACAGGCTCATTTACAGCAACTGGAACGTTGTAAAAACCTCTTCCCATTTTTGTGTATTGTTTGTTAGATTAGACTTAATTTTGTAAGGCAAAGTTAAGTTTATTTTTAGTAATAATACCGAGCGTTTTATTTCTTATTTGTCATAAACCAAGAGTATATGTGTACGTTGACCTATTTGCCATTAAAGAATGGTGATTTTATCGTTACTTCTAATAGAGATGAACAACCTTCGCGAGCAACACTCGCACCGGAAACCTATAAAGAAGATGGGGTCTTGTTAACCTATCCAAAAGATGTGGTTGCAGGGGGAACATGGATTGGAACTAGCTCCATGAAGCGACTGGTCTGTTTGCTCAATGGTGGTTTTGAAGCCCATAAACGTTCAGCTGTGTATGCAAAAAGTAGAGGGCTGGTTGTAAAAGAATTGTTAAAGGTTTCGGATGTAATACCTCATGTAAAAGTGTGTCAGTTTACAGGAATGGAGCCTTTTACAATGGTGCTTTTAGATTGGAGCAGTTCATTGCGAGTCTATGAGCTGGTTTGGGACGGTGCAGCGAAGCATTTTAAGAAATTGCCAAACAAGCCATCTATTTGGTCATCTTCGATGTTGTATTCCTCTGAGGTGAAGCAGCAACGGGAGCAATGGTTTGCAGCCTGGTTAAAGACGCATCCATCCTATGATCGTGAAGCCATTCTAGGCTTTCATCAAGATACACAAAAAGGAGCACGTGAACATACCTTGCGAATGAAACGCGCCGCTGTTGAAACCGTGTCCATTACGTCTGTAGAAAAAAGTGTTGAGGCTGTTTCAATGACCTATCTGTGCTTGGTTTAATACATGGCAAATGTGATTATGGCAATAGATACGATTCCTAAGATAGATACGATGAAAAATGAAAAGTTGATGAGTATAAATTTAAAGAGTGTTTTGAAGAAACCTTGTTGGTAGAATTTTTTAAGTGCTAAAAACAAATACAATAGGAAAATGCCGAAGAAAATGCCCATCATAAAGTCTTGGTCTCTAAAGAAGCTTACCAGATAAAATAACGTAAGAAGGAGAAAAAAGACGGTTTGTGTGTGGAAAACAAATACTAAATGTTCAACATAGGTGTGCCTTCTTCTCATATAGAAAAAGGAAAGAGACAAAGTGAATATAGGGAGTAAGATAAACATTGAAATGGATAAGTAAGACATAAATTCCTGCCCTATTTTGCTGAATTTGTCACCATCTGAATTGAGTTTATGTATTACTTGAACTCTGTTATAGATAAATCTGTTGTAAAAACTGTGTGCCACTTTTAGACTATCCAATGCGGTTTCCATCTCAATGTTGGGGTGTTTTCTATGGAATTTCGAGAAGCTGTTCCACATAGGTAGTCCGTCTAAATTAATTTCATTTCCATTTAAAAATTGACCTTCATCGCTGTCTTTCAGTTGTATCGTGCTTGTCTCAGTAGGTTGGGTTGTAATTGAGTCAATTTTTTTAGGGGTATCATTACTCTTTTTAAAGCTGTTTGTTTTGCTAATGCTATCGTTTTGAGCTGTTACAAGTACTGAAGTGGTAGTGGTGGGCCCTTTTCTTAATTTGTTTAGTTTTTCATAGGTACGCGTTGTTCCTATGAGTAAGAAAAAGAGTACTGAAATGGTCAGGTAAAAGCGAAATGGATTTGCATAGCGTTGTCGTTTTCCTTCAATATACTCTTTAGAAACTTTTCCTGGTTTAATAAGAAGCGGAATAATAGTAGTCCAAAACCTTGAGTCCCAAGAAATAAAGCCATTAAAAATTTGGTGTAAAAAAGAGCCAAACGTTAGTTTTGGATCTTTGTTTTCTTGTCCACATTCAGGACAGAATTTGTCACCTCCAAAAAAAGGATGTCCACAATTAAAACAGTGAGAAGCAATATGCTTCGTTAGTTTTTTGTCTTTTCTTTGAAATGGGAGCTTCATTAGTTCATTGACGCGGTTGTAGTGAGTTGGAAGGTAGGGATGATTACGTCAAAATAGGCTTTTGTATCTAAGTTTATCATTTTAAAACGCCCACTCATTGCTCCGGTTTCAGCAAATAAAAAGCAGTTCGAGGTGTAGCGATGACATGCATTCGGTGCAAGAATAGGTTGTTGTCCAACTACGCCTGCGCCTTCTACAAATTCTTTGTGATTCAAGGCGTCAGAAATCTCCCAAAAGCGTTCTAAAAGCTGCACAGTATCGGAAGTTTCGTTTTCAATAGCAATGTTGTAGCTAAACGCATTGAATTGCTGCTTGTGTTGCTGCACAACCCCGTTGTAGGTGGTTTGCACTGATATTTTGATGCCGTTTGTAATTTGTTCTACCATGATAAAAGGGGTATTCTCAATCAAAGATAAGAACTTCTGCTGAATGCAGTTCTATAAATATTAGTTATCTTGTGGGTTGGCTACCGCTGTGCCAAGGCCTATAGCTTGGTAGTAATTTTGTCCAAATGCTTTTTGGTATACCAATACGTTGTATTCGTTTTCTGTTTCGAAAAAAGAGCCATTCAGTTCATGTAGGTTTGCCTGTGTATTCTCCTCCTTCGTAGCAAAAGTATAATTATAAAACCCTTGTTTTAGTACCAAAGAAACCTCGTAATTTTGGTTGCTGTTGTTATAGGTCATCCGTGTTTCAGGCGTCATTTTAAAATTGTTAAACGCGCCATAAACATGCACCTCTTTTTCTAAACGATTGTCTGATTTTAAAGAGAAATGTACACGAGCATAATCTGCCTCTGTATAGGTGTCTGTAGCTTCAATAGTACGAATGATAAACTGCCCATTAATGTCTGGAAAGTAGGTGTAAGGTGCCCTGTTTCGCTTGCTTTGTGTGTAGAGGTAGCTGTGGAAGATTTCTTTCTGTTCTACCTTTGCAATTTGTACTGTGCTGTTTCTAATTTGCTTGTTGTCAAAGTTGAGGTATTCGTTGCCGCTCCAAAAGTCAGGCTTCCCAACATAGGTGTAGACCAATTGATTTCTTTTAAAGAATTGTGGTTTTAAATTGGAGATGGCAGTGGCCCAGTTGTTGTTTTGAAGTACCACTACACGTACTTCTTGTGTTGGATTTTGAATGCTGTTTTCGTTGTAATTAATGGTGAAATTCACCGTCTGTTTTTGATTCCGTGTTAGGGTGTTTCGACTTCTTACTACCCGTGCGCCAACAGTTGTTTTGTTTTGGTATAAGGTGAATCTTCTTGAGAATACCACCTCGCCAACATCATTGAGTACTGAGAGTAGATAGTTGCCGCTTTTTGTAATTCGGGTGTTGTTATTTGGAAATTGCACCCTGTAATTGGTGTAGTTCTGTAGGGTGTTGAATGAATTTTCTAGCTTCGTGATGGCATTTTCTTGAAAGCCCTCAATGTATTCATTGGGAAATATAGTACTCGGTGCCCAATCATAAGTCATGTGTTCTATTTTGTAGTAATAGTCTTTTTGGTCGGCTTCGAGGTCATCAAAAGAAAGTTCAAAAGCGCTGCCTAGAGCCAGGATATTGGAAGTGTTGTTTTGTGCCAACGGTCTAAATTGAATGCTTTTGATGGTTGTTTGTGCAACTGCGAAAAAAAATGTGCAGAAAAATAAAAAGGTGAAGGCGTATTTCATTTGAAAATAAACTATCAATGTTATTTATATCTATTTTAACGGAATTCCTACAAACCTACTAAATAAATAGTTAGTAGAAATACTGATTTATTTAGAATAAATATAAATAATAGCCATACGATAAGATAAAACTTTTTTTAGCATAAGAACACCTCCGAAATTTTTAAATTTGCATGTTTTTTTAAGATAATTAAAAAGTTCTATTTTATGTCAAAAGACATCCGTATAAAAAAAGGTTTGGATATCAAACTTATTGGTGAAGCAGCGCAGACCACTACCGACACTAAAGTAAGTGGTGTATATGCGATACAGCCAGAGAATTTTCACGGAATTGTTCCTAAAGTTTCAGCAAAAGTTGGAGCGGAGGTAAAAGCAGGAGACACCCTTTTTTATTCAAAAAGTGATGACCGTATTTTATTTCCATCTCCAGTTAGTGGTAAAGTGAAGGAAATCATTCGAGGTGAGAGAAGAAAAGTACTAGAAATTAGAATTGAGGCAGATGCTGATCAGCAATTCACAGATTTCGGTAAAAAAGAGGCGTCAAAAATGACGGCAGAAGAGGTGAAGACACATTTGCTTGCTGCTGGATGTTGGCCATTTGTAAAGCAGCGTCCGTATGACGTTGTTGCAAATCCAAATCAGGCACCAAAAGCAATTTTTGTTTCAGGGTTTAACAGCGCGCCGTTGGCAGCAGATTTAGACTATACCTTAAAAGGGAAAGAAGCTGAATTGCAAGAGGCATTGACTGCTTTGACCAAATTAACAGAAGGAAAAGTTCATGTTTCTGTTTCAGAAAATTCTACTTTATCGCCTTTAAAAGAAATGAAAGGTGTTGAGTTGCACGGTTTGATTGGTCCGCATCCTGTTGGGAATGTGAGTACACAAATTGCCAGTGTAAGTCCTATTAATAAGGGAGAAGTTGTTTGGGTAGTTGCAGCACAAGACTTGGTGGTAATTGGAGAATTGTTGTTAACAGGAATGTTCAATGCGAAGCGAACACTTGCGTTAACAGGAGCTCAGTTTGAAAAGCCAAAATATGTAACAGCCTACCCGGGAGCAACCATAGCATCTATTGTAAAAGACAACTTACAGCAAGAAAACACACGAGTAATTAGCGGAAATGTATTGTCTGGAACACAGGTTGCCTTAGACGGTTTTTTAGGGTATTATGACAATCAAATTACGGCCATTCCAGAAGGAGACGATTATGAGTTTTTTGGATGGAATAAGCCCGTGTTTAATAAAGTATCTACATCAAGAGCATTGACGTTTTCTTGGCTAACACCAAAGAAGAAATTCAACTTAAATACCAATACAAACGGAGAGCACAGAGCATTTGTTGTAACAGGTTCTTATGAAGAAGTATTTCCACTAGACATCTATCCAATGCAATTGCTAAAAGCATGCATGTATAAAGATTTGGATGAAATGGAAGCATTGGGTGCTTACGAAGTGGCTCCAGAAGATTTTGCGTTGACAGAATTTATTTGTGTATCAAAACAACCACATCAGAAAATCATTCGTGAAGGGTTAGATTTAATGAGAGAAGAATTAGGATAAGGTTATGGGCTTAAAACAAAATTTACATAATTTAAAAGAGAAATATAAAGGGACTAAAATGGCACCTGCGTTCAACGCAATCCATACCTTTTTATACCTGCCAAATGAGACAACCCACGGAGGAACTCATATTAAAGCGGCAGACGATTTAAAACGTACCATGAATATTGTAATTATGGCGTTGGTGCCATGTTTGCTTTTTGGAATGTTTAATGCAGGATTTCAACACTATGCAGCGATCGATGCTGCCAACGGAGTCGCTTCTGAATTTTCAGTAATGGGAAGCTTCTTAACTTGGGATAACTTCTGGATTGGAGTCATTAAAGTATTGCCTTTGGTGATTGTATCTTATGGAGTAGGATTGATTGTTGAGTTTATCTTTGCAGTAATCAAAGGACACGAAGTGGAAGAAGGATACCTAGTAACCGGAATGCTAGTGCCGTTAATTGTACCTATTGATACGCCATTATGGATGTTAGCAGTAGCGGTAATTTTTGGTGTAGTGATTGGTAAAGAAGTGTTTGGAGGTACAGGGATGAATATCTTAAACCCGGCACTCACCATTAGAGCTTTCTTATTCTTTGCATATCCAACATGGATGAGTGGAGATAAAGTATGGGTCTACGATGCAGTAAATAGAGCAGGAACACCTGATGCTATTTCTGGAGAAACTATTTTAGGAACCTATGCACAGAATGCAACCTCTAGTTACGATTATTTTGATATGTTCTTCGGGTTTATTCCAGGATCAGTAGGTGAAACCTCTACTTTCTTGATTTTAATAGGGGCAGCCTTTTTAGTGTTTACAAAAATTGGAAGCTGGAGAATTATTCTCTCAACCTTTATTGGGGCTGCAGCAATGGGTGTGATTTTTAACCAAATTGTAGCGGCAGACATCATTACAGAGTCGAGCAAGTTTTACGGTTTGATGAGCACGGAATGGTATGAGCACTTGATGATTGGTGGATTGGCATTCGGAGCCGTATTTATGGCAACCGACCCGGTAACCGCATCACAAACCAACAAAGGGAAATGGATTTATGGATTCTTAATTGGGTTTATCTCAATCATGATTCGTGTCTTTAACCCAGCCTACCCAGAAGGTGTATTCTTAGCAATTTTATTAATGAATGTGTTTGCTCCAACCATTGATCATTACGTAGTACAAGGTAATGTAAAGAGAAGACTGAAGCGTGCAAATGTTAAAACTGCCTAGTTATGAGTAAAAGAACAGATAGTAATGTATATACCCTACTTTTTGCCACAGGAATGGTGATTGTAGTAGGCGCATTGTTAGCCTTTTTTGCATCTGCATTAAAGCCAACAATTAACGAGAATAAACGTATCGAAAAGCAGCAAAACATTTTGTATGCAATGGGAGTTCATGAAAATGATGAAACTTCAGCGATTTTTGTATCTAAAGACAGCGTAGGAGAAAAGTTTTCAAACTACATTACCAAGCAATTGGTGATTCAAGGAGGCGCAATTTCTGAAGATGAAAATGCTTATTTGATTGATGTAAAGAAACAACAAGCATTAGCAAAAGAAGGTATTGATAGAAAGCTGCCTTTATTTGTTGGAGAGAAAGAAGGTAAAACCTATTACATTGCTCCTATTAGAGGAAAAGGTTTATGGGATGCCGTTTGGGGCTATGTGGCCATGGATGCAAATATGGTAGTTCAGGGAGCTTATTTTGACCACAAAGGAGAAACTGCTGGGTTAGGAGCTAACATCACACAGCGTTACTTTATGGATGACTTTATTGGAGAGCACCTATTAAAAGATGGAGATTTCAAAGGAATTGCGATTTCAAAATCGAACAACGATCCAAAGAATGAAGATAAATATGATAACGAAGTAGATGCAATCGCCGGTGCAACCATTACAGGCGATGGAGTTTCAGCAATGATTAAAACAGAGTTGAAAAAATACGTAGCTTACTTTAACACTTTAAAAACAAATTAATATGGGACTTTTATCAAAAAAAGACGCAGCATTAATCACAGACCCATTTGCAGATAACAACCCAATTACAATTCAGGTACTAGGAATCTGTTCTGCATTGGCAATTACAGCAGAATTAAAAGCTTCTATTGTAATGTCTATTTCTGTATTGTTTGTAATGGGAGTAGGAAATGTGGTAATCTCACTAATGAGAAACATCATTCCATCTAAAATTAGAATTATTGCACAGCTTATTGTGGTAGCAACATTGGTAATTATTGTAGATCAGGTGCTGAAAGCATTTGCCTATGAGCTCAGTAAAACGCTTGGAGCTTTTATTGGTTTGATTATTACCAACTGTATTATTATGGGACGTTTTGAAGCCTTTGCATTGGCAAATGGTACGTGGAGGTCTTTTTTAGATGGTATAGGAAACGCAGTAGGATACGGAGCTATTTTAATATTGGTAGGATTCTTTAGAGAATTGTTAGGTTCTGGAACTTTATTAGGATATAAAGTACTGGGAGATCCAATAGAAAAAACAGGAGTGTATGCCTTTGGATATGAAAACAACGGATTTATGCTATTGGCACCAATGGCTTTGATTGTTGTAGGAATCATTATTTGGGTACAGCGTAGTAGAAACGAAGCATTAATCGAAGATTAAAAACCTCTGTGATTTTTTTAGAGCAACTACTGCTCTAAGAGAAGAAAGAGGAAAAAATATAGAATATGGAACATTTAGAATTATTTTTCAAATCGATTTTTATAGACAACATGGTATTTGCAACCTTCCTAGGAATGTGTTCGTACCTGGCGGTATCTAAAAAAGTAGCTACAGCTGTTGGTTTAGGAGCTGCAGTAATCTTTGTATTGGCCGTAACAGTGCCGTTAAACTGGTTGTTAGATCAATACATCTTAAAAGAAGGAGCATTGGTTTGGATGGGAGAAGAATACGCAGGCTATGATTTGAGTTTCTTATCATTTATCTTATTCATTGCTACCATTGCAACAATGGTACAATTGGTAGAGATTATTGTAGAGAAATTCTCGCCATCATTGTACAACTCATTGGGTATTTTCTTACCATTAATTGCAGTGAACTGTGCCATCTTAGGAGGGTCACTATTCATGCAATCACGTGAAATTGCAACCTTAGGATTGGCAACAACCTACGGTATTGGATCTGGAATAGGATGGTTTTTAGCCATTTTAGCCATTGCAGCAATTCGTGAGAAAATTAGATACTCAAGCATTCCTGCACCTTTAAGAGGCTTGGGAATTACCTTTATTGTAACCGGGTTAATGGCCATTGGCTTTATGAGCTTTGGAGGGATGTTAACAGGCGGTGAAGAAGAAGCGAAAGAAGCACCGAAAACAGCAACAGTGAACCTTGTTGAGAAAACAGTGGATGTTGCGGTAATTGAAGAAGCTGCTAACGAACAAGCATCGAGTGAAGAAGTAGTTAAGAACACTAAAGAAATTCAAGAATGATGATATTAGCGACAAGTACATTAGGAACCATGGTAGCTACAGTAGCTGCATTTCTAGTCATCACATTGCTATTGGTGGCATTGTTATTATTTGTAAAACAAAAATTATCTCCATCGGGTCCTGTAAAGATTACCATTAATGGAGAAAGAACCGTAGAAGTAGCTTCAGGGGGTACCTTACTAGCAACTTTAGGAAATGAAAAAATATTTTTACCATCTGCATGTGGTGGTGGTGGAACCTGTATTCAGTGTGAATGTCACGTAAACGATGGTGGTGGTGAAGCACTACCAACAGAAACCCCGCATTTTACACGTAAAGAATTGGCAAGTGGAGCACGTTTGTCATGTCAGGTAAAAGTAAAGCAAGACATGGATATCTCCATTCCAGAAGAAATTTTTGGAATCAAGAAATGGGAAGCTGTGGTGGTAAGAAACTACAACGTAGCAACTTTTATTAAGGAGTTTGTTGTAGAGATTCCAGAAGATATGGGGTACAAAGCAGGAGGATATATTCAAATTGAAATTCCAGCTTGTGAAGTGAATTATACCGATATGGATATCACAGCACATCCTGAAGAGCACGATACACCAGATAAATTTGAAGCAGA
>JBELDQ010000024.1:0-16295 GCA_042094215.1 Polaribacter sp.
GACCATTCTCTATCAAAAGCATAGGTTCCCGTAAGTATATAAGATAGCTCGGCGTATTCACTTCCTATAGCATCGTAAAAGATATTGGTCACTAGATTCAGTGAGGTACTTAAATTATTTTGTAATAAAACTCCAGCTTTAGGAGTCATGTTTTCCTTTTTATATAAGTCTCCTACAACATTGGTGTTGATTCCAGCATATACGGCAACAGATGGAATTAGTCTTTTCTTGTCAAAGGCATGTCGTCTTTTCCAACTTCGAACTTCTTTGGTTTTATCTTCATACTGTTGTTCAAATACCAGATATTTAGCCCCAATATGAAATCTGCTTAAACCAGTATTTGTCTTATGAACAGAAGCTATAGTGTTAATTGGAATGTTGTCTTTTTGAAGCGAAAGTAGTGTGTTAATTTCTAACTTTTCTTTGAAAAAAGAAGTTCTAAACATAAGGTTCGTACCAAATGATTTAGAGATGTTATTGATTTTTGGATTTTGAGATGAGTTCAGAAAAAGACCTGCTTCTAATTGATATACGCCTAATCCAACACTATATGGACTTTCAGAAAACCCTGGTCTGTTAGAATTGATAATATCCGTATACTGAGCATTCAACAGCGCACAATGGCATAACAAAAAGAGAAGAATAATCTTTTTACTCATAGTGATTTTTAGGATCATATATTGACAAGATTCTTTCATTTTTGCCAATAAAGACAAACATACTGTAAATATATCATACGTTGTATTTAAGAAATTGCTTTTTTGAGCGATCACTCGCTTTTTTTGTATAGTCTTAACGTTCAAATTAATCTCAAATTGTTACTTTTGATTTTATTTAATTGAAATATGCAGGAAGCAGGACCTATGAACGTTTTGAGAACCATACTAATCATTGTATTAATTTATTATATACTTAAATTTTTGACAAAGTTGTTTGCACCATATCTAATGAAAAAAATGGTAGATAAAATGCAGGAAAAAGCGCAAGGACACCAGGCAAATAGAAAGCAGTACTCCAATGTGAAAGAAGGAGAGACGAGCATTGATAAAAAGCCAAGGAAGTCAAGTCAAAGCAATAACTCTGTTGGAGAGTATGTTGATTATGAAGAAGTAGATTAGTTATGAAAATACATAAAATAGCACCTTATTGTATCGCGATTGTCATTTTTGTGGTTGCAGCAGTTGCCTATTTTAACCCTGTGTTAAATGGGCAAAAAATCAAACAAAGTGACATTACTCAGTTTAAAGGGATGTCTAAAGAAATTGTAGACTATCGAGATACTAATGGAGAGGAACCCTATTGGACAGGGGCAGCTTTTAGTGGAATGCCTGCCTATCAATTAAGTGCGTATTACCCCCACGATTATATTAAGAAAGTAGACGGCTTGCTGCGTTTTTTACCCAGACCAGCAGATTATATATTCTTATATTTTTTAGGTTTTTTCCTGTTCCTTATTGCTTTAAATATTGAGTGGAAATTAGCCGTTTTAGGTGCCTTTTCTTTTGGTTTTTCAACCTATTTGATTATTATATTTGGAGCAGGACACAATGCTAAAGCACATGCAATTGGTTATATGCCAATGGTGTTGGCAGGTATTGTCTGGGTTTTTAAACGAAAGTATTTGTTAGGTTTTATTATAACCGCCTTAGCAATGGCGCTAGAAATTCATGCGAACCACCCTCAAATGACCTACTATTTGGGCTTTTCAATCTTTATTTTGGGAATTGTAGAATGCTTGCAAGCGATTCGAACAAAAGCATATGTGCCATTTCTAAAACAAACGACAGTCATTATTGCTGCAGTCGTTTTAGGTCTAGGAGTCAATGCTACAAGGCTTATGGCAATGAAAGAATATGCCGATAAAAGTACACGTGGAAAAACAGCCTTAACTATTGATTCGGATGGATCACCGAAAACAGTAAAAGATGGACTTTCTAAAGCGTACATAACCGAATATAGCTATGGACTAACGGAAACCTTTAATTTGTTTATTCCCCGTTTTATGGGTGGTGGAACCGTTGAGCCTTTGGGTAAAGATTCTGAATATTACAAAGCTTTTAAAGCAAAATATGGAACCAAAGCTGCGAATGAGTATTCGCAGGAAGTACTAACCTACTGGGGAGATCAAACCATTGTAGAGGCCCCTGCATACATAGGAGCCGTTATTATATTTCTATTTTTATTGGGGATCTTTTTGGTAAAAGGGACACTAAAAAAGTGGTTGCTAGCTACTACTATTTTTTCGATTCTATTGAGTTGGGGTAAAAATTTTGAGCTACTTACCAACCTTTTTATTGACTACATGCCTCTGTATAATAAATTTAGAGCAGTATCCTCAATACAGGTGATTGCTGAGATTTGCATTCCGGTGTTGGGCATCCTAGCATTAAAAGAAGTCTTCTCGAAACAAGTTTCTGACCTTGATAAAAAAGCTGCTCTGAAAAAGGCTTTTTACCTGCTTGGAGGACTTTCAATTTTCTTTATGCTGTTTGGTAAAAGCTTTTTTAGTTTTGAGGGGTTTCGAGATGCTGGATTGGAGCAATACAATATTCCAGGCATCGTAGATGCATTAATTGCTGATAGGCAGTCTATGTTATTTGAGGATAGCTTAAGGTCCTTTATTCTAGTAGCATTGTCTTTTTCAGTGCTATGGTTGTTTGTAAAGAAGAAGCTAAATCAAACAAAAGTGATGTTAGTTTTTTCTGTCATGATACTATTCGATTTAATTTCGGTAGATCTCAAGTATGTAAATAAGGACTCTTTTGAGCGTGCAAAAAATATAGATGTACCATTTCAAAAAACTGATATTGATAGAGAGATTTTAAAGGATACAACGTATTACAGAGTAGCTAATTTCCCAAATCTAATGCAAGATGGGAGAACTTCGTATTTTCATAATTCAATAGGAGGTTATCATGCTGCCAAGATGGGACGTTATCAGGAGTTATTTGATTTTCATATGACTACAAATGTTAATATGGAGGTATTAAATATGTTAAATACAAAATATATTTTGTACCCAAATCAAGGGTCAACTACTGTTCAGAAGAACCAGGAAGCGAACGGAAATGCTTGGTTTGTTTCTAATGTGACCGTTGTTGCATCTGCCGATGAAGAGTTAAAACTAATAGGTGAAATCAATACAAAAGAAGAAGCTGTCATTAGAGAAGGAACTAAAATGTCTCCTGTTTTTGAAATGGATTCATTAGCTAAAATTGAATTGTCTAGTTATGACGTAACAAGTTTAACGTATCATACCACTACTTCAAAAGCACAATTTGCAGTATTCTCTGAAATTTATTATCAAGAAGGATGGAATGCCTATGTTGATGGAGTTTTAAAGCCTCATCATAGAGTAAATTACGTATTGCGAGGGATGCTCGTTCCTGCGGGTGAGCACACAGTAGAATTTAAGTTTGAGCCAACTGTTATTAAGAATGGAACAACAATTACTTTGATTAGCTATGCATGCCTGTTGCTACTACCCCTAGGATGGATCTTTTTAAGGAAGCTGAGTAAAAAAGAATAAATCTATGTGTGCATAGACTTAATATAAACGGAAGGAGTCATACCTACTTCTTTTTTAAAAGCTCTGCTAAAGGCAGACGCATTGGTGTAGCCAATTTCTTTAGCTAAGTACTCAATTGTGTAATTTTGGTAGTGCTTGTTTGTTTTTAATTCATTTAGTAAGTAATTGATTCTTAGCTTTGTAATGTATTGCTTGAATGTTTGTTTTTTAGAGTTGTTTAAAATGTAAGAAAGGTATGATGTGTTGGTTTCTAATTTTATTGCTAACAATTTAATGTTAAAGTCATTAGATAAGAATTCTGTCGTGTGCTCTAACTCCTCTAGTTTACGCAAGATATCTTCTTCTACTTCTTTTTCTATGTTATAGTCTTTCTTTGGAGGTAATGTACTTTTTTTATGCACTTCAATTGATGAATTCATCTTGTGAAGTAGCTTTTTTTTCTGTGTTTTGGATTTGTAAAGAGTCAATAAGATAACGATAAGTGCAATGACAAAAACTATAAGAATGTATTTGAAGTAGGTGGTTCGTTCTGAAGTTATATTGCTCTTATTGAGGTCTTTTATTTTATTAAACCGGTATTGATAATAGGCCTTGTTAATTTTGTTCTTATTGGAGGTTAAAAGCCCTAGTTCTTTTAGACCTAGTCTAGAATAGTAGTAGGCGCTATCTGTTTGTTGTATTGCATTGTATTGATTTGCTAAAATGTCATATACAATGATTTGATGTATTTTGGAATTTGCCTTTTTTCTCGGATTTCTTAAATAATTGTTTGCGTAAAAAAGTGCAGAGTCACTTTTTTTCAGATGAAGGGATACAAGTGATTTATAAAATTGAAAACCTTTGTTTACTGATGAATGAACCCCTTTTGAATGAATAGAGGATAAAATACCTAAAGCTTTATCATATTGCTTATTGTGAACAAATAGCTTCACTTTTGTTAACAGATAGAGTTGTTCAGAGTTTTCGTGTTTGGGGGTAAATGTCTGTGCTACATCAAAGGCTCTTTTATAATATACAGCTGCAGAATCTATGAAAGATTTAATAGAGTCTTTTCCGACATTAAAATAGGTGTTACCAATCGTATTCAAACTATTAGCATGTAGTACTTTTAAAGTAGCAGATTGATGTAGGTTTGAAGTGTATAAACGCTTCAATTCTGTATTTGTTTCTTTGAGAATATCAATAGCTTCAGGATATAAGCCAAGCACTTCTTTTAGACTAGCCATGTTAATGCTTGCGCTTAATCTTTGTAAATGGTAGTACTCGTTTTTGGGTTCAATAAGTTCTATAGCTTCTTGCTTGCCTAATAAAAAATGAAAGGCTTCGTTATATTTTCCTTCGTTTTTTTTAATCCAAAATAGGCGGTTGTAGGCAGTAAGGAGTAATTTAGGCTTACACCGAATGTTTGTGTTTTTCAGTGCTTCAATTACGTTTAAGGAAATGGTTTCAGCCTTTTTAAAATTTCCTTTTTTGTAATGTGCACTCGCCTCTGCAAGTGCTCCTGTTTTTTGAATACATGGCTCTTTAGATACTCTACTCTTTGTAGCATAATACAACAAGCTATCCGAATTGCTATTGCTAAATGCATGTATCTTATCAACGTTGTACTTGTCTAATAATGTTTCTTGAGCTTCAGATGAAAGTACAAAGACAACTGATAGCATTAATAAAAATGTATACTTCATAGAAAATAATGTTAGGACAAGTTGGTTAAATTGGTCTATCTACACATCTATGAGAAGTTTATGCTTTTTATAAAAAGCACTATACTTCATTTTATCCACGCAAAGATAGTTGCTATATTTGTTTCGACAAACAAACAAAGAATTAATTTTTATGAAAAGGGAAAAAAGAGAGCGATAGCTCTCTTTTTTTGTTATACATTTATTGGGTTTCGTATGTTTTTGTACATTTGGTAATTGTACTTGAAAATATTAAGAAATAGCATGAGCAATAGAATATGAATATAGGAATGTTATTAAACGGGAGTTATCCTGCAGATATTAGAGTAAGAAAAGAAGCAGAAACGTTGGTCGAGAATCATGCTGTCTTTGTTTTGTGCAAACGGAGTGCTGGTGAAAAAGAATACGAAGTCGTAAACGGTGTTCAAGTAATTCGTAAAATTGAATACAAAAATTTAGCACACGAGGGCCTTATTGATGTGCTTGCTTCTGTTAGCTTTACGCATCCTTTTTTTAAGGCACAATTGCCGTATTTTATTAAAGAGAATCAGATTGATGTGCTACATGTACATGATCTACCATTGGCAAAAACAGCCTTTTTAGCAGCAAAAAAGTACCGACTAAAAACAGTACTGGATTTGCATGAGAACTATCCTGCGGCGTTAATGACCTGGTTTTCTTGGCGTAAAAATCCAATTATTAGACTTAAAAACAATGTGTTTTTTGGCTACAAAAGATGGAGTAATTATGAGTCTAGAATTGTCAAGAAATTTACAATTGTCATTGCTGTTGTAGATGAAATGAAGCAACGGTTAATTGAACAGCATAAGCTCTCAAAAGAAAATATTGTGGTGGTCCCGAATTCAGAGAAAAAAGAGTTTGCTGAAAATTTTACTGTAGAGACACCAAATTATTTTTCAAATTTACAAGATCGGTTTATCATTTCCTATGTTGGTGGTTTTGGTCCTCATAGAGGGTTGCATACTGCAATTTTGGCAATGAAAACGATTGCTAAAGAAATACCCAATGCTTTATTGGTATTGGTAGGTCCTTCAAATGCAGATGTAAGAAAACATTTGCAAGATTTAATTACAGTCAATAAGTTAGAGAATTTTGTTCAAATTAGAGGAAGAGAACCCTTTGCTGCAGTGGTAAATATTATGAAAAGCTCTGCTGTCAATTGCATCCCACACATTTCTAATGAGCATACTGAAAGTGCCGTTCCGCATAAATTTTATCAAATATTATTGTCGGGAAAACCGCTCTTAGTATCCGATTGCGCACCTATGAAGAGATTAGTACATCATTATGATATAGGTACCTGTTTTACATCTGAGAATCCACAAAGTTTCGCAAATGCAATACAACAAATACATGCAGAATACAGGGAGGCTTTGGACAAAGCAAATCGAGGTCATGACATCGCTTTGAATGGAAATTTAAACTGGGAGTTTACTTCAAAAAACTTAGTATCTTTATATAATAATTTATAGAAGTGAAAGTTCTAATTGTTACATATTATTGGCCTCCATCAGGTGGTTCTGGAGTGCAACGCTGGCTTAAATTTGTGAAATATTTACATGAATTCGGCATCGAAGCTATTGTGTATACAGTGGCGAATCCAAGCTATGCTATTACTGATGCTTCTTTGGCAAATGAAATTCCAAAGAATGTAGCAGTTTTAAAACAACCGATTTGGGAACCTAATAATGTATTGCATCGCTTTAGGAAGAATGCAACAAAAGAATCAGCTGGTTTTCTAAATCCAAATCCAAGTTTTTTAGGGAAACTATTGCAATATATAAGAGCAAATTATTTTATACCAGATGCTAGAAGATTTTGGGTCAAACCCTCTGTGAAGTTTTTAACGACCTATCTCCAAAAAAATTCTGTTGATGCTATTATAACATCCGGTCCTCCACATAGCTTACATTTAATTGGGCTTGAGTTAAAGAAAAAACTTGCTGTGAACTGGCTTGCCGATTTCCGTGATCCTTGGACAGAAATCGATTATTTTGAGCACTTGCCCTTAACCAAAAGAGCAAGGTCTTTACATTATTCATTAGAAAAAGAGGTGCTTGAAACATCAGATGCAGTATTGGTAGTGGGTAAAACAATGAAAAAGAAGTTTGAACAGTTCTCCTCATCGATTCACGTGCTAACAAATGGTTTCGATACAGAAGAAGCTGCTAAAGGAGTTGCTCTTGATACGAGATTTTCGATAACACACATAGGACTCATGAATGCCGATAGAAACCCACATGTATTTTGGAGAGCACTTAAAGAAATTACTGAAGAATATACTTCTTTTGCAAACGATTACGAGGTGCAATTGGTGGGTAAAATAGCAGCCGAGGTGAAAGATAGTATTCGTGAGTTAGAACTTCAAAATGTACGTGAGATAGGGTATTTGCCTCACAAAGAGGTAGAAGTATATCAATCTCGATCTCAAGTATTACTGCTGGCTGTGAACAATGTTAAAAGTGCAAAAGGAATACTCACCGGAAAAATATTTGAGTATTTACAAGCAAAACGCCCTATTCTCGCAGTTGGTCCAACAGATGGCGATTTAGCTGAGGTAATTGCAGAGACAAACGCCGGAGTTCTTGTAGATTTTGATGATGTTGCTTCGATGAAGGCAGCGCTTTTACAAATGTATGATTTATATAAAGGTGAAGGTTTAAAAGTGCACTCGAAAAACATACAGCAGTACCACAGAAAAAATATCACCAAAAAGCTTTCAGAAATAATTAATAAGACCATTTCGTAAAGAATAATGAAAAAAATAGTAACCATATTAGGTGCCAGACCTCAATTCGTAAAAGCTGCTGTTTTGAGCAGAGTTATTCAAGAACATCAACAAATTGAAGAAGTAATTGTGCATACAGGACAACATTTTGATGCCAACATGAGTGCTGTGTTTTTTGAAGAAATGGAGATTCCTAAACCTACGTATAATTTAAATATTAATAGTTTAGGTCATGGAGCGATGACAGGTCAGATGTTAGAGAAAATAGAAGCTATTTTAATTGAGGAGTCTCCAGAAGCTGTCGTTGTTTATGGCGATACAAATTCAACAATAGCAGGTTCTTTGGCTGCCAAAAAAATGCAAATAAAAGTAATTCATATAGAAGCCGGCTTGCGGTCTTTTAATATGAATATGCCTGAAGAAATCAATAGAATTTTAACAGATAGAATAGCTGATTTATTGTGTTGTCCGACAGAGGCCGCTTTGTTAAATTTGAAAAACGAAGGTTTTGATGCATTGCCAATTCAAATTGATAAGAATGGCGATATTATGAAAGATGCTGTAGAGCATTACAGTAAAACCTCTTCGCAAAAGTCGAACATAATCTCTGAGTTAAACTTAACTGCAGGAAAATTTGTTCTAGCCACCATTCACAGGCAAGAAAATACAGATTCGGTTGGTAAATTAAAAGCAATTTTTGATGCTTTAGAGAAAATTCATAAGGAGTGTACAGTGATATTGCCGTTGCATCCTAGGACCAAAAAAATGTTAGAAAAATATCAGCTCACTCCCCGAATCACTTTCATAGATCCGGTGGGGTATTTCTCTATGTTAGAATTATTGAAGCATTGTAAAATGGTTATTTCTGATAGTGGAGGGTTGCAGAAGGAAGCTTTTTTTAACAAGAAGAATTGTATTATTGTGCGTGAAGAAACCGAATGGGTGGAACTTGTTGAAAATGGTTTTGCAGAAATTGTGGGTAGTGATTCCTTAAAAATAGTGGAAGTTTTTGAAAAATTTAGTAGCTTGGAGTTAGATTTCACTCAAGAATTGTATGGGAATAATGTGGGTGAGAGCATACATCAATCCATCTTATCACTATTAAATAACTAGATTAAAGTGGGAATTGTAGTCAAACAATCGTTTAGAAATACACTCATTACCTTTGCTGCTTTTGGTGTTGGAGGTCTCAATACCTTGGTGCTATATACACAGTTTTTGACTGATTCGTATTATGGTTTGGTTACCTTTCTATTATCAACAGCAAATTTATTGATGCCATTAACGGCATTTGGAGTGCAGTACTCAATTGTAAAGTTCTTTTCTTCCTACAGTTCAAAAATTGAAAAGGATAAATTTTTAAGTACCTCCTTGTTTTTCCCTCTGTTCATAGCATTGCCAATGGGCTTTGTTGGAACACTCTTTTATGAGGAAATAAGCCTTCATTTATCTGAAAAAAATAGGATTATTAAAGAGTTTACTTGGGTCATTTATTGCGTAGCAATTGCCACAGCCTATTTTGAGATTTTTTACGCTTGGGCAAAGGTGCAAATGCAATCTGTTTTTGGAAATATTTTGAAGGAAATGTTTTCTAGAGTTTTGGTGATGATCTTGCTCTTGCTGGTCGCTTCTAACGTCATTACCCAAATTGAGTTTATCTATTATTTAACAGGTGGTTATTTCCTGAGAGCATTGTTCATGTTTTTGTATGCCTTAAAGTTATACCGTCCTAAATTTTCCATGCATTTGCCTGAAAATTATAAAGAGGTTTTTAAATATGCTTCCTATATTATTTTGGCAGGATCTGCGAGTGCTATTTTATTAGATATCGATAAGTTTATGATTCCGCAGAAAGAAGTCATTGAGATGGCTGCTTATTACGCTGTTGGGGTCTATATTGCTTCTGTTATAGATATTCCAGGAAGAGCAATGTCTCAAATAGTACAACCAATTACTGCAAAGGCGTTAAATGAAAACAATTCAGGTAAAATTCATAATTTGTATAAAGATACCTCTATTAATTTATTTGCAATAAGTGGTTTACTCTTCTTACTAATCAATAGTAATATTGAGCAAGCATATCTGTTAATAGATGAGAAATTTTCAGGGGGTGTGTATGTGGTTCTCATGATTTCTTTTGCAAAATTATACACCATGTCTTTGGGAAATAATGGTGCCATTATTTCAAATTCGAAATACTATAAAATTTTACTGCCTTATGCGATAGTCATGGCCTTATCGGTTTACTTTTTAAATGATTGGCTCATTGCTGTTTTTAGTATGAATGGCGCTGCCTTGTCTACCTTGTTGGTAATTTTAGTATTCAACACGATTAAATTGGGCTATGTGTATCGAAAATTTGAAGTGCAGCCCTATACAAAAAAGACCTTGCTACTATTGGTATGTGTTGTGTTGTTCTATATCTTATTTAGCTTTTGGAACTTCTCATTTCATCCAATTGTAAATATTGCGTTGAAAAGCCTGCTATTGTCTAGCATGTACCTTGTAGTTATCTACCGATTGCAAATTTCTTTAGAGTTGAACGAGCTGATTGAAAAGTTTATAAAAGGCAATCAATAGTATCTGCCAATATGTGGAGCAATAGTGCAATGCCCAAAATGCGTGTTTTTTTCCAAAGTGTTAGACCGAAATAGCAGAGTATTGCGTAATAGGTATGCAAAGGATGAAAGTTGATACTGCATCGATTTGGAGAAAAAATGGGAGTGGCAAATAAGTGGTCTAGATCGATAAGCATTGCAGCAAGACATATCAAATATACCTTTTTCCACTGATTTTTATAAAAGACAAAAGCCACGAAACCAGGGACAATAAAATGAAAACTGTAGTGCACTAGAAATTTGAGATCCATACTTTGTAAAAGTAGAAAAGACTTACATACTAGCAAGTCTTTTAATGAAATTAAGTATTGGGGTATTTAATTTTAGATTGTATAAAAAAAATTAAGCCCCGAAGCTAATAGAAAAATGAGTGCTTTTCGCTAACATATGTTAAGAAAATGCTTATTATTTTGAAAACAACTTTTTTCTTATGCGAGACAACTGTACTGCTGTAATATTAAGATAAGAAGCAATATGATATTGTGGAATTAGGTTTTCGATATTAGGAATTTCTTGTTTCAATTGAAGATATCTTTCAGTACTCGTTAAAACAGATAATTCGTAAAATCTTTTCTCTGTTCTAAGGAAAATGCTTTCTAAAACAGTATTGTAGAACATTGACATTTCATGATGTTCATTCGTAAGTTTTTTAAATACATTGAAATCTCCTTCTAAAATTTCAGTTTCTGTTAAGCAATCATAGCAGGCATTAGAAGCCCTGTTTGTAATCAAAGAAGAAAGCGATCCGGTAGTGCTAATAGGGGTGAAAATTGTTCGGATATGATCATTACCGTTCGTGTCTGTTATAAAACTTCTTAGCAACCCTTTGGTTAAAATGTAAAATGTATGAGGTGTTTCACCTTTTTTCACAAGAATATCACCTTTTTTATGATGCTTGAGCTTCATGTTCGCTCTAAAGAGATCACGTTGCTTTTTTGGTAGATTGGGATTGTGAAAATCAATGAATTGTGTTATGGGGTCCATTGTAAAAGGGGAATATAATTTGTGTTTAAGCTTGACACGAATATACGATATTCTTGTTTAACTATCAGTAAAAATAGTTTAACAAATGTTAAGGGTTATTGTTTTCGAGATAACTTATGGCATTAGGACCTTCCATAAATAAAAGATCAAGAACGGATAGGTTTTTGAGAAAGCCATGTTTATCATCAAAGACTTGGACATAGCGATTAAAATCTAGTTCGACATCTTTTTTTGCATTCGCTAAATGTCTAAAGTCTTTAGGCTCTGCATCTATGAACGTAGTTGTTTTGCGATAGTTGGTCTGTATTTGTAAAGCATCTGTAAGAAAAAGGTATGTGTCAATATTTAAGTCGAGTAAAAACCTGTATTTCTTTGAAAAAATGGGAGCTAAATCATCTTCATAAAATTCATAAAAAGGGGAGTTTCTATAAGCAATTTGAAGAGATTTTAAGTGTTGGCTTTGCCAGGGGGAACTGTAGTCTATTCTAGTGTCTTTGCTTTTCTTTGTGCGAGCGTCTGACAGATGTTTTACAGGAATATTTAACAACTGTTTCCCGTTTGGACCATAAATATAACATCGATTTCTATAGGTTTGTTTTTGAAAATGATCTTCAACTTCAAAAATTACTTCGTCAGCGTTGGCAATGGCCATGTATTGAGAAATAGGAGAGAAGTAGGTGGGTAGAAATAGCGCCATTGGTTACTTCGTTGTTTTTTTCTGTTTTCGATAGTAAGCAACTACATAGTAGCCCATCAATGCGAACAAGAAAAATTTAAAATAAGAATAGGGTTTTCCCGATCCTCCAACCGTAGTAAATACACGTTCCCAGCGAATTGATTTTAGCTTTGCAATAAAACTAGGTGACTTCGGATCCCAGCTTAACCAAATAAACACCGGTTTACCTACCACATGATCAAAAGGAACAAACCCCCAAGACCTTGCATCTAAAGACATTTGTCTGTTGTCTCCCATCATCCAAAAGTAATCTTGTTTGATAGTGTATGAGGTAATCTCTTCCCCATTTAAATAATACTTGTTATCAGCAATAGAAAAGTTATGTTGC
Organism: Polaribacter sp.; assembly: GCA_042094215.1. GTDB lineage: Bacteria > Bacteroidota > Bacteroidia > Flavobacteriales > Flavobacteriaceae > Polaribacter. The sequence continues at coordinate 12,627 of JBELDQ010000024.1, forward strand.
TCGTATCTTCTGATGATTTGCTCGTAAAATGGAATGGACTTTTCATTGAGCTCAATAAGATCTCCTTTTTTAGGAATATAAATAGGTCCGTAATTGTCGTTGTTCCATTTGTAATGTGGACTATGAGGAAAGATGCTAGGGTCAAATGTTCCTTTGGGTTCAATCTTTTTAACAGCACTTTTAACGATAGGGTTCTTTCGAATCAATGCAGCTTCATCGTCTGTAAGGTTTAAAAGGAACTTTCCATTTTCGAATCCGTATTCTCTAATATTATATCTTTCTGCGGCTCCCGGACTAAATTGTTGGCCTCCAGTATCTACAGTAAAGAAATATTGTGGTTTTGCTCTATCTGGCAGCACAGTCTTGGTGCCATTTATGTAGACATATCCATCTCTTACTTCTAGTGTGTCTCCAGGAATACCAACACATCGCTTTACGTAATTCGTTCGCTTGTCAATAGGTTTGTAGGTAAAGTCACTTGAATTGTCTCCCCACATTGTTTTTAGAGAATCTGCAGGCCAGCTAAAAACAACGATATCGTTTCTTTTTATTTTCTGCAGTCCAGGCAATCGCATATAGGGTAAAGACAATTTGTTTAGCCATGAGGTTTCTTCTGTAGAACTTGAAACATATGATTTTCCAAGAAAAGGTAATGTATCATGAACCATTGGCGCAGCAACTGCTGTCATTGGAACACGAGCACCATAATGGAATTTGCTAACAAAAAGAAAATCTCCTACATACAAGGACTTCTCTAGAGATGAAGTAGGAATGGTATAAGGCTGCATGAAATAGGTGTGTACCAAGGTAGCAGCGATAATGGCAAATGCAATAGAGCTAATCCATTCTCCTAAGGCAGTTCTTGGAGCTAAACTTCTGTTCTCAATATAGCGTGCATCAGTGAAATAATTAATGTAAAACAAATAACATCCCAACGTAGCAATGGCTAACAAAGTATCATGTCTTTTAAAATGACCAAAACTTCTGCAAGTCTCTATCCAGATTATAGGAAACATTAATAGGTTTACAATAGGGATGAATAGTAGGAGTACCCACCATATTGGTCGGTTAATAATTTTCATGAGAACCACAGCATTGTATACCGGAACAATTGCTGTCCATGCCTGTTTTCCTGCTTTTTTATAGAGTTTCCAGGTCCCTAAGAAATGAACTACTTGTATTGATAGAAATAATAAAAACCATTCTGTAAATGTCATAATATATGTGTTTTGTTCCTTTTCTTAGAACTGATATTCAATAATACTACATGCGTTTTTTTAAAAGGTGCTTGTTCCTTTATTTTAACCAATGTTTAACACATCTTGCATCGTAAAAACCCCTTCTTTATTAAGAATCCATTCAGCAGCGACAACAGCTCCAAGCGCAAACCCTTTTCTGTTGTGAGCAATATGCTCAATAGCAATAGCATCTACTTCAGAAGAATAGTGAACGGAATGTGTTCCTGGAACATCTTCAATTCTTTTTGCTGTAATCGGAATACTTTCATCTGAAATAGCTCCGTTGAGTGTCCAGGCAGATTTTGAGCTATTTGCAATAATTCCTTCTGCTAATGTAATCGCCGTACCGCTAGGAGCATCTAGCTTTTTTGTGTGATGAGTTTCTTCCATAGTGATATGGTAGTCGCTCAAACGATTCATCATTTTTGCAAGCTGCTTGTTTAATTCGAAAAACATGTTTACCCCTAAACTAAAGTTAGAAGCGTAGATAAAAGCACCACGTTTCTTTGTGCATAAGTCAACAGCTTTCTCATAATTATCGAGCCAACCAGTGGTTCCGGAGATAACAGGAATGTTATTTTTTAGACAGGTCACGATGTTGTTATAGGCAGATGTTGGCACACTAAAATCAATGGCTACATCAGCTAATCCGATGTCGAACGTCTCATTGGAGCTTACCTTAAGTACAATCTCATGACCTCTCTGTAAAGAAATTTTTTCAATTTCTTTTCCCATTCTTCCGTAGCCTAATAATGCAATTTTCATCTAAAAAGAGAGTTTAAATTTGAGTCCAACTTTAGGCATGATATCTTGGTCATAATTGGATAGTATTGTTGGTGAAAATGATACGTTATCATTGGTGTTAAATTGTAATAAGTGGGCGTTTACACTTGCTTCTACAATTTGAAGTACATAAAATATAACAGTTGTAAGCAGGGATAAATCTCGATTGCTTTTTAATGTTTTTTGAGCGCTTATCAATCCGTTTCTTGAAATTAATAAAGACCCATCTTCATTGGTAAACTCATCTTTTAGACCATTCTCACGTAGTTTAAAAGCTGTTCTATATCTGTTGTATTCTTTGTTGTTGTTTACGTAAAAATAGATACTGGCTCCCATTGCTCCCCAAACAATTGGTGCTTTCCAATACTTTTTGTTATATAGCTGTCCAAGCCCCGGAACAATAGCAGAATAGAAAGCAGCCTTAGATGGAGATAAGGGATTGAAATAGTTACTGTTAATTAGAATGCTGTCGGATACTTTTAGAGATGATGTTTGGACCTCATTTTTTTGAGCCTGTATTTGTAGACATAGCACTCCAATGAAAATAAACAGAATGTTCTTTAGTGCAGACACTACTTTAAAAGGTTTTTGATACGATTGAAATCTTCTTCCGACGAAAAAGGAATGGTCATTTTACCTTTCCCTTTGGCATTTGCAGAAACCGTAATTTTATGGCCAAAAAAAGCATTCAAATCACCAATAGCATTTTTTATAAATCTAGGGGTTGTTGCTTTGTTTTTAACAGCGGTATATCCTTCTTTTACGTTTTTAACGAGTTCTTCAGTTTGTCTAACAGATAATTTATCTCTGACAATTTTTGTATAAATGCTTAACTGGTCTTCACTAGAGTTTATATTGATTAAAGCCCTCCCATGCCCCATAGAAATGAAGCCGTCGCGCATGCCTGTTTGAATGATAGGGTCTAGTTTTAACAAACGCAAGTAGTTGGTTACGGTAGATCTCTTTTTACCAACTCTAATGCTCAGTTGCTCTTGTGTGAGTTGAATTTCATCAATCAATCGTTGATAAGAAAGTGCAACCTCTATTGGATCAAGGTTTTTTCGCTGAATATTTTCTACCAATGCCATCTCTAGCATCTCTTGGTCATTTGCAATTCTAATATATGCAGGAACCGTAGTATTTCCTATTAATTTAGAAGCTCTGAATCTGCGTTCACCAGAAACTAATTGAAATCTGTTTCCTTCTAGTTTACGCACGGTAATGGGTTGAATAACACCGAGCTCTTTTATTGAATTCGCCAATTCATTGAGTGCTTCTTCGTCAAAATAAGTTCTTGGTTGAAACGGATTCACCGCAATGCTATTGAGTTCTATTTCAACAATAGTACCTACTAGTTTATCGGCATTTTTATCTGATGCAGAATTGATGTCTGCAGAAGTTTCTTTGAGTAAAGCAGACAATCCTCTACCTAAAGCTTGTTTTTTTGTTGCTTTTGCCATTATGCGTTCTTCTTTATAATTTCGTTAGCCAAAGTTAAATAATTCACAGCACCTTTGCTCGTTGCATCATAGGCAATAATGCTTTCTCCATAACTAGGAGCTTCTCCTAAACGTGTATTTCTTCTGATAATAGTATCGAAGACCATTGAACTAAAATGTTTTCTTACTTCCTCTACAACCTGATTTGA
>JBELDQ010000025.1:0-9809 GCA_042094215.1 Polaribacter sp.
GCAGGTGCAGTAGGCGCTAGTTGTGCAGAGTATATCGCTATTAAAAACTTCGCTTCTGAAGTCGTAGTTCTTGACATCAAGGAAGGATTTGCAGAAGGAAAAGCAATGGACTTAATGCAAACAGCTTCTTTAAACGGATTTGACACAAAAATAACAGGAAGCACCAATGATTATACAAAAACAGCAGGTTCTGATATCTGTGTTATTACCTCTGGTATTCCTCGTAAACCAGGAATGACTCGTGAAGAATTAATCGGCATCAATGCAGGTATTGTAAAAACAGTTTCTGCAAACCTTATTGAGCACTCTCCAAATACCATTATCATTGTTGTATCGAACCCAATGGACACCATGACGTATTTGGTGCACAAAACAACTGGACTTCCTAAAAATAGAATCATAGGAATGGGAGGCGCATTAGACTCTGCACGTTTCAAATATAGATTAGCAGAAGCTTTAGAAGCACCTATTTCTGATGTTGACGGAATGGTAATTGGTGGTCACTCAGACAAAGGAATGGTTCCTTTAACACGTTTGGCAACTAGAAATTCAGTACCTGTATCTCAATTTATTTCTGAAGAAAGATTGGACCAAGTATTGCAAGACACCAAAGTTGGGGGCGCCACCTTAACAGGCTTGCTAGGTACTTCTGCCTGGTATGCACCTGGTGCTGCTGTTTCTGGATTGGTACAAGCCATTGCTTGTGATCAAAAGAAAATATTCCCTTGTTCTACCTTATTAGAAGGAGAATACGGATTGAACGACCTCTGTATCGGAGTTCCTGTAGTATTAGGAAAAAACGGTATTGAAAGCATTGTAGACATTCAATTGAATGACGCTGAAAAAGCGCAAATGCAAGCTTCTGCTGAAGGCGTAAAAGCAACAAACGGTTTGTTAGAATTGTAGTTCAAAAACACATCGCATAAAAAAACCAGCCAATTGGCTGGTTTTTTTATACACACAATTGTTCTAAGAAAGTCCGGTAATAACACCCTTACTGTCAATGTTCATGTTCATAGAAGCCGGTCGAGACGGCAAACCAGGCATGCGCATCATTTTACCCAATATAGGAATGACAAACTGTGCCCCTGCCGCAATCTCAATAGCGCGCACGGTAACGGCAAAACCCGAAGGCCTTCCAATAAGGCTGGCATTGTCTGAAAAAGACTTCTGTGTCTTTGCCATACAAATGGCAAAATCATTAAATCCTAAACGATCAATTCTACGCAAACTCAATTCGGCTCTTTTCGAATAGACCACACGATCTGCACCATAAATTTCTTTTGCAATGGTTGCAATTTTTTCTTTGATAGGTTGTTTCCAATCATACAAAGGTTTGAATTGCGTTGTGGTCTCTTCGACCACAGCAACCACCGCCTTTGCCAATGCTCTGGTACCTACTCCTCCTTTAGCCCAGCCCTCAGAAAGAACTGCTTTTACCCCCATACGCGCACAGGCATCTCTAATAAACGCCACCTCAGCATCGCTATCAGAATAAAATGAGTTGATTGCAACCACGGGTTCAATTTGAAACTTACGAATATTTTCTATGTGCTTTTCAAGATTTTTAAACCCTTCTTTTACCCGCTCCAAAGCCGGCATATCATAGGCCTCTTTTTTTGCACCTCCATGATGGCGCAAGGCTCGTACAGTAGCAACTAAAACCACACATTTAGGATTCAAACCTGCAAAAGCAGCCTTGATATTCAAGAACTTCTCAGCGCCTAAATCGGCACCAAACCCAGCTTCTGTCACGACATAATTAGACAATGAAAGGCCCATTTTTGTCGCCAATATGGTATTTGTACCCTGTGCAATGTTTGCAAAAGGGCCGCCGTGAATAATGGCAGGATTCTCTTCTAATGTCTGCACCAAGTTTGGCTTAATGGCATCCTTCAATAAAATAGCCATGGCATTTTCTGCATGCAAGTCGCGCGCAAAAACAGGCGCTTTCTCAAATGTAAATCCTATTAAAATGGCACCCAATCGTTGTTTTAAATTGTCAAAATCAGTTGCCATACACAAAATAGCCATCACTTCTGAGGCAGGCGTAATATTGAATCCGTCCTGTCTTGGAATGCCATTGGCTGTGCCGCCTAGTCCAATGGTAATATCTCGCAAAGCTCTATCGTTCATATCAATCACCCGCTTCCATAAAATGGTTCGTGGATCGATGTTCAGGGAGTGCTCTTTTGATTGCAAGTTATTATCTATCAAGGCCGCCAATAAATTATTTGCTTTTTCAACCGCATTGAAATCACCTGTAAAATGCAAATTGATATCCTCCATAGGCACCACTTGTGAATAACCACCACCTGCTGCACCACCTTTGATTCCAAATACAGGTCCTAAAGAAGGCTCTCTTAGCACAACAGTTGCTTGTTTACCAATGGCATTCAACCCTTCTGTCAGACCAATAGAAACCGTAGTCTTCCCTTCTCCTGCAGGCGTTGGCGTTAGCGCAGTCACCAACACTAAATTGTTTTTAGCAATGGCAGCTTCATCAATAAGTTCGAGTGGAAGTTTTGCTTTGTACTTGCCATACAACTCTAAATCATTTTCTGAAATCGATAATTTTGCTGCAATTTCTTTTATAGGTAGAAGCGCTTTCGCTTGGGCAATTTGGATGTCTGATGGATGGGTCATTTGTTAAATCTGAATAAATAAAGACTACATTTTATACTGGTAAATATATAAAAAATTGCAGCGTCGAAAGCTTCCATATTTTTAATGCTTTGAAAAACAAGATTCTTATCCTACAAAAATGCCAAAACAATTGGTTTCTGATAATTGAAATACTATATTTGCCGCTTTGACAAAGAATTCGATTAAAATTTATATAAGAAGATGCAAAACAAAGGACTCATCAGATTATTCGCTATTCTCTTTGGAATAGTGAGTTTATACCAACTCTCTTTCACCTATTTCGCAGGAAATGTAGAAGACAATGCAAAAGACTATGCGAAGGCTAAAGTTACCGACAACGATGGTAAAGCGCTTGCAAATTTTGAAAAAAGATACTTAGATAGTATTGGAAACACGAAGAATATCAACTTAGGGTTTGCTCAATATAGCTACAACGACATCAAAGACAAAGAAATGAATCTTGGTCTTGATTTAAAAGGTGGTATCAATGCAGTTTTACAAGTTTCTGTAAAAGACATCTTAATAGGCTTATCAAACGACTCTAAAAACGTCCCTTTTAACAACGCTTTACTTGCTGCAGATGCTGCACTAAAAAGTAGTTCTGACACGTATTTAAACTTGTTTTTTATTGAGTTTGAAAAAATAGCAAACGATACAAAATTGAGTGACCCTTCTATCTTTGGAACAAAGAACTTAGCGGATAAGGGCATCAACTTTAACAAGACAAATGCTGAAATCAAGCCAATCATTCAAACAGAAATTGACAATTCTATCAATACTGCTTTTGAGGTATTGCGTAGTAGAATTGATAAATTTGGTGTAACACAACCTAACATTCAGCGTTTAGGAAATTCTGGAAGAATTCAAATTGAATTGCCAGGAGCCAAAGACATTGACCGTGTAAGCAGATTATTAGAAAGTACTGCAAAATTACAGTTCTGGGAAGTATACTCTAATGTAGAGGTACAGAACTTCTTCTTCGCTGCGAACACAAAAGTAGCTGAACTTTTAAAAGAAGAAGCTCCTGAAACTACTGAAGAAACTGTAAAGAAAGACAATGTTGATGATTTATTAGGTGCTCAAGATTCTACAGCAACCAACAGTCAGAAAACATTATTCACCTACTTATATCCAAACGTAGCGCAGAACCAACAACAAGTAAGCTCATTGGTTGCGCAAGCGAAAGTCTCTGACACCGCAACTGTAAACAGCTTATTGGCAAACAAAGAAGTAAGAGCGTTGTTACCAAACAACCTAAGATATGTGAAATTCTTATGGGATTATAAAGCACAATCGAACATAGATAAGTCTGCAGAAGTAATTGGATTGTACGCCATCAAATCGAACAGAAAAGATGTAGCAACCATTGAAGGAGATGTTATTGTAGATGCTTCACAAGAGTTTGACCAACTTGGAAACAAGCCAGAAGTAAGCATGACCATGAATAGCACAGGTGCAAAACAATGGGAAAAAATGACCACAGAAAATGCTGGAAAATTTGTCGCTGTTGTTTTAGATGACTATGTGTATACTGCCCCATCTGTAAACCAACCAATTACTGGAGGTAGAACTTCTATTTCTGGAGGTGCAATGACGGTTGCTGAAGCACAAGATATTGCAACTGTATTAAAAGCGGGTAAATTGCCTGCTGCTGCTAGAATTATTGAATCGAGTGTTGTTGGACCTTCTTTAGGACAAGAATCTATTGATAAATCTTTCAACTCATTTGGATTGGCGATCGCATTGGTCTTGATTTGGATGTTATTTTACTACGGTAAAGCGGGTATCTATGCAAACGTTGCATTGCTTGTAAACATCTTATTTATCTTCGGAATCTTAGCGTCATTTAGCGCTGTATTAACCTTACCAGGTATTGCAGGGATCATCTTAACCATTGGTATGTCTGTAGATGCAAACGTAATTATCTTCGAAAGAATTAAAGAAGGATTAAGAGGAGGTAAAGGCTTAAAATTAGCGGTAGAAGAAGGATTTAGCGTAAAAGGAGCCTTATCTGCAATTATTGACGCAAACATCACCACCTTATTAACAGGTGTGATTCTATATGTATTTGGTACAGGACCGATTAAAGGTTTTGCATTAACCCTAATGATTGGTATTGCAACCTCATTATTTACAGCGGTATTTATTACACGTATGCTCGTTGATAATGCAGTGACTAAAAATAGCAACTTAACCTTCAATACATCAATTACAAAAAATTGGTTCCAAAAAATCAATATTGAATTCTTAAGAAAACGCAAGTTTGGATATGTAGTTTCTGGTGCAATTATTATTGCTGGAATTGCTTCTATTGCAACCTTAGGATTGAAACAAGGAGTTGACTTTAAAGGAGGACGTTCGTACATGGTCCGTTTTGATAAAGCAATGAATTCTGCTGAGGTAAGAAACGAATTAACAGCGGTATTTAACGGAGCTCCAGAGGTAAAGACCTATGGTGCAGACAACCAGTTAAAAATTACCACTGCTTTTAAAATTGATGACGAAGGAAAAAGCGCAGATGAGCAAGTACAACGTGCTTTATACGACGGATTAAAATCATATATTGGTACAACAACCTACGAAAACTTTAAACCTGGTTTCGAAAAAGCTGAAAATGCAAGCGGAATTATGAGTTACAGAAAAGTAGATCCTACCATTGCAGATGACATTAAAACATCAGCATTATGGGCCGTATTAGGTTCTTTAATTGTGGTATTTTTATACATCTTATTGCGTTTTAGAAAAGTATCCTTTAGTTTAGGTGCTGTTGTAGCTGTATTCCATGATGTGTTAATCGTATTAGGAATCTTCTCTATCTGTTACAAGTTCATGCCATTTGATATGGAAATCGGACAATCATTTATCGCAGCCATCTTAACCGTAGTTGGATACTCCTTAAATGATACGGTGGTGATCTTTGATAGAATTAGAGAGTTTGCTGGAATTCATACAAACTGGAAATATACAGAAGTCGTAGACAAAGCCTTAAGCAGTACCTTAGGTAGAACCATCAACACCTCTTTAACAACATTGTTAGTAATGTTAGCGATCTTCTTATTTGGAGGAGACTCTATTAAAGGCTTTATGTTTGCCTTAATTGTGGGTGTAGCAGTAGGAACCTACTCTTCATTATTCATTGCAACTCCAGTGATGTTTGATACTTCTAAAAAAGAAGAAAAAGAGTAAGCATACTATAAAATTTTAAATCAACCGTTTTGAACTAAATTCAAAACGGTTTTTTCATTCAATAACAAGCGCGTATCTTTGCAAAATGAGCAACATTAAACTACATGATTTACAGTTTCAACCTTTTATAGAGGAAGAAGAAATCAAAGCGATAATTCAATCGCTAGTAGCCCGTATTTCGGAGGACTGCAAAGGAGAAACCCCATTATTTATTGGGATTCTCAATGGTTCGTTTATGTTTGTTTCTGACTTTGTAAAAGCATATCCAGATGCCTGTGAGGTTTCGTTTGTAAAACTAGCCTCTTACCAAGGTACTTCTTCATCAGAAAACGTAACACAACTCGTTGGACTGAATGAAGATGTAACGGGAAGAACGGTTGTAATTTTAGAGGATATCATTGACACCGGAAACACCTTGCAAGAAATTTACAGACTCTTTAAAGACCAAAACGTAAAGCAACTAAAAATTGCGACGCTTTTCTTTAAACCCACTGTATTTAAAAAAGAATTAGCAATAGACTATATCGGAAAAAGTATTCCAGACAAATTTATTGTCGGATATGGTCTCGATTATAATGGCCTAGGGAGAAACTACCCTGCCGTTTATCAATTAACAACAACACAAGAATAACGATGAAAAATATTGTTTTATTTGGACCTCCAGGTGCAGGAAAAGGAACGCAAGCAACCCTATTAAAAGAAAAGTATGATTTGGTACACATTTCTACAGGAGATGTCTTTCGTTTCAATATCAAAAACCAAACAGCACTTGGTGTATTGGCCAAGAAATACATGGATGATGGAAATTTAGTTCCAGATGAAGTAACCATTAATATGCTAAAGGAAGAAGTAAATAAAAATAGTGCTGCCAATGGCTTTATTTTTGACGGGTTTCCTAGAACCGAATCACAAGCCAAAGCCTTAGATGTTTTCTTGAATGAAAAGAATGCAAAAATCAATGGAATGGTGGCTTTAGAAGTCTCAGAAGACTTATTAGTAGAACGCTTATTAGAACGTGGAAAAACAAGTGGACGAACAGACGATACGGATGAGGGAAAAATTAGGAATCGTTTTAATGAATACAATACAAAAACAGCCATCTTAAAAGACTATTACCAGACACAAGGAAACTATTTCGGTGTGAATGGTGTGGGTTCTATAGAGCACATTACCGAAAGGTTGGCCGCTGTTTTTGACAAACTGTAAATAACTGTTGATACTTTTCTTTGTTCTAACAATAGAATAGCGTACATCAACACATAAATACTAGAAATAATGACTGAGGGGAATTTTGTCGACTACATAAAAGTATATGCATCTTCTGGTAATGGTGGTAGTGGATCTATGCACTTGCACAGAGAAAAATTTATTACAAAAGGCGGTCCTGATGGTGGAGATGGTGGACGCGGTGGACATGTTATTATTCGTGGGAATAAGAACATGTGGACACTCTTTCATTTAAAATTTAAGAAGCATTTTCGCGCAGATCAAGGAGGATCTGGAAGCAAGAGTAGAAGTACCGGACATGATGGTAAGGATGTCTATGTTGATGTACCACTAGGAACTATTATTAGAGACGCAGACACCAATGCAATTCTTTTTGAAGTAACGGATGAAGGACAAGAAGTTGTGTTGTTACGTGGAGGAAAAGGGGGACTAGGAAACTGGAACTTTAAATCTTCTACCAACCAAACACCTCGATATGCGCAGCCAGGAATGGAAGGCGCCGAAGGATGGTTTCTCTTAGAACTAAAATTGTTAGCTGATGTTGGTTTGGTTGGATTTCCAAATGCAGGAAAATCAACTTTACTCTCTGTAATTACCTCTGCAAAACCTAAAATTGCAGATTATGCCTTTACCACACTCAAACCCAACTTAGGAATTGTAGATTACCGCGGTTATAAGAGTTTTGTGATGGCAGATATTCCAGGAATTATTGAAGGTGCTGCAGAAGGAAAAGGTCTAGGACATCGTTTTTTGCGTCATATAGAGCGCAACTCGACGCTGCTATTTCTAATACCCGCAGACAGCGAAGACATCCATAAGGAATACAACATTTTATTAAACGAATTAAAGACGCACAACCCAGAGCTACTAGATAAAAATAGATTGCTTGCTATTTCTAAAGATGATATGCTCGATGATGAATTGAGAGCTGAAATCTCCAAAGAATTGCCAAGTGAATTGCCACATATTTTCTTTTCTTCGATGGCGCATACGGGCCTCGTAGAACTCAAAGATAAATTGTGGGAAATGCTCAATTAAAGGTTCTTTAAAAAGAGATAGAAATAGATGCTTCGTTTGGAGCGTCTATTTTTTGTTTACACGAATTTCTATGGGGATTTGATACTGCGTAGCTACAGGAATGCCTCTTTTCAATGCAGGAAACACCCGTGGCACCTCAGCCACACTTACACGCATCATGCTGTCTAAACCTGGCATTGCCTTTTTTAAATGATCTGAAGCATCGATGTACTGAACGCTTACCTTCCCTGAAATGGCTATCATAACGGCCACCGTAATTTGCTCTTCTATCGGAATAGCAACCTGAAAGGTGTTTTTTTGTAGGCTTGAAGCAATATACGCATGCATGGTTTTTCTAAAACAAGATGTTTTTGACGGCTTATCAATCAAATCAATACAATTTTCAAAGGTCGGTGGTGCATCCACAGAAGAGAAGTCAATATTTGTCTCTAAATCCTCCAACTGTGATGCTTTCTCTAACTTGAAAAAGTCACAAGAAGTACAGGTCAATAACACAATGAAAATAGAAAATACTCGCAACAGCATGGCATTCATTTACGAGTAAAAATACACTATTAAAGTGGAGCAAAAAAACAAATCCTACTTCACTTGTGCTCCACTCATAAATAAACTTGTTTTCAGCGCTTTCTTTCTCGAAATAACAAATTTCGTTAGGTCCTTGTCTTTATCATCAAACCGCAATAGATAGTTCTCATAGAGTTCATAAGCAATTTTTTTATCCTTGTAAAAAGAATCTGAAGTCAATGCCAATTGATAGTGTATCTTATACTTCCCGCCATTTTCGATGAGCGCTTTTTTAAACATTGCAATGGCCATTTTTGGTTGTTGTAATGCAACATATTGCATGCCCGCACCATAATACGCCTCACTTCTGTCTTTTTTACCCGTTGATCGAGCCATGATATAATACATCGAAGCCCTATAGTGCTCTTTTTTAGCTGCATAAATATGACCTAAGTTGAGTGGGATATTAAAATCTTCTCGGTCTATTTTTTGTGCTTTTTTAAAGTAAACTTCTGCCAAATCCAAGGAATCTAATCCAAAGTAAGACCTCCCTAACATCTTTTGCGTATACAAATCATTTGGGTTTATAGAATCTAACACGTGTAGTCTATCAATAGACTTTTGATACTTTTGATTTCGAAACAGTGAATTTATCTTTAACTTATTCAAATTCAAATGACGCGGATGTAACGCCAAGCCCTTGTCAGCAAATAAACGTGCGGAATCTCTTTTTCGAATTGCCGAAAATGTTTTTGCCAATTGATAGATAGACTTTACATGGGTTGTATCTATTTTATAGGCATTCAAAAAATGAGTTAACATGCCATTCCCATTTGCTTTTCTTGCAGCAATCAACCCTAATTGATACTGATAATTTGGGTTTTGTGGGTCTTTTAGAGAAAGCATCTTAAACGTTTTTGATGCTTTTTTCAGAGCATTGGTTGCCATATATAGTTTCCCTAACTGGAATTGAATGATCAAATTCTCTGTATCCTTTTCTAGAAGGGATTCATAAATTATAATCGCTTCTTTATATTTTTTTACACGGTAATAGGCGTTGGCTAATGCCCGTTGAACTTTAAAATTTTCTTTAAATTCTAATGATTTAATGTAGTATGTAATGGCGTTTTTAAAATCATCAATAGACGCATAAATACTTCCTATTTTATAGTTTTTCATTCCTCTTAAAGTGTCTATACTTTTTAAAT
>JBELDQ010000025.1:9909-11071 GCA_042094215.1 Polaribacter sp.
TATTTGAGCAAGAGGTGTAAAAAAGCATTCCTGCTAATACTGGGACTAACAAGAGGTATTTCGCTTTTTTAATCTGTTTTGATTTGTTTTTTGTCATCATGGTAATTCTTTTTTTAATAAGTGAATGTTTGTAAAATTGATTGACAAACGATAGGTTGTCAATATCAAAAGTTTGGGCTAGCAGTTTGTTGAAATAATCGTGTTTTTGAGTTGTTTGTAAGAGTGCTGTATCGGTAATATATTCGTGTACCAGCGTGATGCGTCGCTGATATAAGTATAGTATTGGATTGAACCACATGATGATTCTAAAAAGTTCGAAAAACAATAAATCCAAAGAGTGCTTTTGCTGCACATGAATCAATTCATGTTTGATAATGACGTCTTGTTTCTCTTTTGACAATTGTGTTCCTAAGAAAACATAGCGAAAAAAAGAAAATGCATTGGTTTGATTGACTAAAAGCACCAATGAATGCCCCGGTTTTTTTATCACTTGATTGGCTTTTATCAACGAAAGAATCTTGATCAATTTCCCTAAAAACAGCAAACCAAACACCCCTACTCCACCATAAAAAATGAGGTCAAGGTAGTTGATAGAATCTCCCGAGTAAGAAGAGGTCTGCGCTGCTATTGTTTCTGGATAAATGAGTAGCTCGGGCAGAGACAACATCAATGATTCCGGCACAACCTCCTGAAAAATTGATAGTTGAATCATTGGCAATAAAAAAGACAGCATGGGTGCTCCCAATAAATACCACCTATTAGACGTATGAAAGGTCTCTTTACTCAAAAAGAAATCATACATGGCTAAAAAAACCACTTGAAATAAGATAACTTGAAGGATATATGTAAACATAGCTATTCGTTTTTCTTATTCATACTCTTCAAAATTTGTTCCAATTCTGAAATATCCATGTCATTTTTTTTCACGAAAAAAGAAACCATATTTTTAAAGGAACCTCCAAAATAGCCGTCCATAACCTTATGTAAGGTTTGGTTGCTATAGGCCTCTTTGGTCACAATAGGAAAATAGACATACCCTCTTCCAGCAGGCCTATGACCAACAAATGCTTTCGTCTCTAAAATTCTAATAATGGTAGAAATGGTATTGTAAGCCGGCTTAGGCGCGGGTAGTTGCTCAATAACTTCTTTTACAGAAGCCTCT
>JBELDQ010000025.1:11171-15966 GCA_042094215.1 Polaribacter sp.
TATCATTAACACTAGTGTGTTTACAGATCCCAATACACTTCTAAATACATCATATGGACATCTTTTTATTGTTACTTGCTTTGATTTGCATGATTCTAGGAATCATAGGTGCCTTTTTACCTATTCTACCAGGCCCTCTAACAGGATGGTTCGGGTTACTATTGCTTAGTTTTACCTCTTCCATTCCAAGCGATTGGACCTTTCTTGGCATCACTTTGGGTGTGGCCGTTTTGGTATGGGTGCTCGACTACTTTATTCCGGCGATGGGCACCAAGCGCTTTGGCGGCAGCAAGTATGGAGTATACGGAACTACCATCGGCTTGATTATTGGCCTGCTTACACCAATTCCATTTGGCATGCTCATTGGTGCTTTTGTAGGTGCTTATATTGGCGAAACGGCATTTGACAAAAAAGATAACACTCAGGCCTTGAAAGCGTCATTTGGGTCACTCTTAGGTTTTTTCGTCTCTGCAAGCTTAAAATTTGGAGTAGGACTGGTGTATTTCTGGTTTTTTATTAGCGCTGTTTGGGAGCATAGAACAGGCTTCTTTTAGTGTGCGGTTGGTTTTTAACAATTCAAAACTAGGGTTAGCCACAAAAAAAAAGCGTCCCATTTCAGGGAAGCTTTCCATTGGTTAACAAAACCGTGACACTTTTACGAAAGTGCCAAAACAACACAACTAAACGCTGCTTATTAAAAAGCAGCTCGCAAATATACAATGTTTTTTGAAACCACCAAGGATTCTTTTTATTTTTATTAAAAAATCAATAATCAACTGCATTGCTTTATTCTTTTAATGATTGTATCTTTGGGCCTTTATTAAAAACATCCTATAAACTAAAAGGCATTATGCAATTATCAGAACAAGAAGTTGTACGAAGAGAAAAGCTATCTAAATTACGTGAATTAGGGATCAATCCGTATCCTGCCGATCTATTTCCAGTAGATCACACCTCTAAACAGATTAAAGAGGACTTTGCGGAAGATAAACAGGTAGTGATTGCAGGTCGATTGGTGTCAATTAACATCCAAGGAAAAGCTTCTTTTGCGCATCTACAAGATGCTGAAGGCAGAATACAGGTGTATTTTAATAGAGACGAAATTTGTCCGGGTGAAGACAAAACTGCGTACAATGACGTGTTTAAGAAATTATTAGACCTCGGAGACTTTGTTGGTATTAAAGGTGTGTTGTTTACTACCAAAGTTGGAGAAAAAACAGTCATGGTAAAAGAGTTCACGCTTTTGAGTAAAGCACTCAAGCCACTTCCCTTACCAAAAGAGAAAGACGGGGTTGTATACGACGCTTTTACAGACCCAGAAATGCGCTACAGACAACGTTATGCAGATTTAGTAGTGAATCCGCACGTAAAAGAAGTCTTTGTAAAAAGAACAAAGTTGTTCAATGCGATGCGTTCATTTTTTAATGAATCTGGCTATTTCGAAGTGGAAACACCGGTTTTACAACCCATTCCAGGAGGTGCTGCAGCAAGACCATTTATCACACATCACAATTCATTAGACATTCCGTTGTACATGCGTATTGCCAATGAATTGTATTTAAAAAGATTGATTGTTGGTGGTTTTGACGGTGTCTATGAATTCTCAAAGAACTTCAGAAATGAAGGAATGGACAGAACACACAATCCAGAATTTACAGCCATGGAAATCTATGTTGCATACAAAGATTACAACTGGATGATGGATTTCTGTGAGCGTTTACTAGAGCACTGTGCAATTGCAGTCAATGGCACAACAAAAGCAACTTTTGGCGAACATGAAATCGATTTTAAAGCGCCATATGCTCGTGTAACCATGGCAGACTCGATACAACATTTTACAGGTTTTGATATCACAGGAAAGTCAGAAGACGAGATTCGAACAGCTGCAAAAGGCATGGGAATTGAAGTAGACGACACAATGGGTAAAGGAAAATTAATTGATGAAATATTTGGCGAAAAATGTGAAGGAAATTATATACAGCCAACCTACATTACAGATTACCCAAAAGAAATGTCTCCTTTATGTAAAGAACACAGAGACAATCCTGAACTAACAGAACGTTTTGAACTGATGGTTTGCGGTAAAGAAATTGCCAATGCGTATTCTGAATTAAATGATCCTATTGATCAAAGAGAACGTTTTGAAGACCAATTAAAACTCGCTCAAAAAGGAGATGATGAAGCGACAGAATTTATCGATTTTGATTTCTTAAGAGCCTTAGAATATGGAATGCCTCCAACCTCGGGGATGGGTATTGGAATGGATCGTTTGATTATGTTTCTAACCAACAATCAGTCAATTCAAGAAGTGTTGTTTTTCCCTCAAATGAGGCCAGAAAAAAAAGCACCTTCCATTGCACTAAATGAAGAAGAAAAAGCAGTTTTAGTGCTCATTGAAAAGGCAGAGAAAATTGACCTAAATGACTTAAAAGCCCAAGCAGGTTTGTCTAATAAAAAATGGGATAAAACCATCAAAGGTCTCACAAAAAAGGAAGTTGCTAAAGTATCTAAAACAGACGAAGGGTTGTTTGTTGAAGTACTTTAACTGTGCTTACTGAGTAGCACTCAGGATTCAAAAAATAAGATATCTAAAAGGAGTTACAACAATGTGACTCCTTTTTTTTATCTTTAGAGAAAACCACCAGATGAATATTCTCTTAACTGGAGCTACCGGATACATTGGCAAAAGACTGCTGCCTGTGCTTGTTCAACAAGGACATCACGTTATTTGTTGTGTAAGAGATACGAATCGCTTTAGTCCACCAAGCTCACTAGTGCCGCATATAACCATCCTTGAAATGGACTTGCTCGACAAAGAATCACTAGAAAAAATACCTGTAGACATTGATGGGGCCTATTACCTTGTACACTCGATGAGTTCCTCAAAAAATTATGAAGAATTAGAGCAGCAATCGGCCATCAACTTTAAAGAAGCATTGAAAAGAACGAATATCCAACACGTTGTTTACTTGAGTGGAATTGTGAATCAAAAAGAATTATCGAAACATCTAACCTCTCGTAAGCAGGTTGAAAAAGAACTTGAATCTGCGCACTACAAACTCACCACCTTACGCGCTGGAATTATTATTGGCTCTGGAAGTGCTTCTTTTGAAATTATCAGAGACTTGGTAGAAAAACTCCCAGTTATGGTGGCGCCCAAATGGCTCCTCACCAGATGTCAGCCTATTGCCATTGCTGATGTTATCAAGTTGCTCACAGATGCCTTGTTTCACAAGGAATTATTTAATAAAAATTTTGATATTGGAGGTCCAGATATTCTTAGCTATAAGCAAATGCTCTTAGATTTTGCCATGGTTAGAGGACTTCCTAGACGTATTTACACAGTACCCGTTATGACCCCAAGACTTTCGTCGTATTGGTTGTATTTTGTAACATCGACCTCCTATAAATTGGCATGTGCACTCGTCAATAGCATGAAAATAGAAGTTGTTGTGCGAGATCATGAAATTAAACAATTCATCAACATAGAAAATCTTCAATATACCGAAGCCTTAAGAAGAGCATTTACCAAAATAAAAAGCAACGAAATTGTTTCGAGCTGGAAAGATTCTTTTGTGAGCGGCGGTCTTACGATGAATATTTCAAACTTTATCAACATTCCTGAATATGGTTGCTTTAGAGACAAAAAGTCGATCGGTATTTCGAATTTTGAGAGGTGCAGAGATAATATCTGGAAAATTGGAGGGGAAAATGGTTGGTACAAAGCCAATATTCTTTGGAAAATACGAGGGCTCATGGATAAATTAGTGGGTGGTGTGGGCTTGCGAAGAGGAAGAACACATCCGTCTCAAATTGAGGCTGGTGACGCAATTGACTTCTGGAGAGTACTCTATGCCAATAGACAAGAAGGTCGGTTGTTACTTTTTGCTGAGATGAAATTACCTGGAGAAGCTTGGCTCGAATTTAAAATAGAAAACAATATCTTGTATCAAACCGCTACGTTTAGGCCCAAAGGAGTTTGGGGAAGGTTGTATTGGTATCTTGTGTATCCTTTTCACGGAGTCATCTTTAGTGGGATGATTGAAAACATTTCTAAACAATAAAATAGCAGAATCTTGCGGTAAGTGAATTAGTTGCATTATTTTTGAGGACACATACAAATAACCACATTGATTCGTTTAGCCCTTATGATTCGTAACATAGCACTCCTCAGTTTTTCATTCATACTATTTCTATCATGCACAGATAGCGAGATCAACTACATCAATCAGGCTGACAATTTAGAAAGATACAACAGTCAGATTTTTGAGACGATTACCGTCACAAAAGACATCCGATATGGAACTAATGTCTCTCAAGGAGGAACTACTACTGGACTCTCTTTCGATTTTTATGAGCCAGCAAATGATACGCAAACAAATAGACCGCTCATTGTATTAGCTCACGGAGGAAGCTTTGTTAGCGGAGATAAATCTGACCTTGCAGCAACAGCTTCATTTTTAGCAAAAGCAGGCTATGTGGTTGCAGCAATCAATTACCGATTATTGGATCTTACTCCAACGGAAAGCACCTACAAACGTGCGGTCATAAACGCAGTTGTAGATATGAAAGCTGCTGTGCGCTTTTTCTACAAAGATGCAAGTATTGCAGACACCTATAAAATTGACACCAACAACATCTTTATTGGCGGGTATTCTGCAGGAGCAATTACGGCATTGCACTATGCCTATGTCAATACGAATGCAGAGCTACTAAGCATTGGAGGTCAACCCTTTTTAGAGTATGTAAATGAAAAAGGTGGATTGGAAGGCAATAGCGGAAACGGAGACTTCTC
>JBELDQ010000026.1:0-15849 GCA_042094215.1 Polaribacter sp.
AAGAAAGTGGAATCATTACATTAAAGGCTGAAGAGGGAGATGCTGTTGCCGTTGGTGCAGTTGTGTGTTTAATTGATATGGATGCAGCAAAACCAGCTGGAGATGCTGTTCCTACTAAGACAGAAACGAAAGAAGTACCTAAAGCAGAAGTTGCCGCTCCAAAGCAAGAAACAACAACCTATGCTACTGGAACTGCCTCGCCTGCTGCTAAGAAGATTTTAGCTGAAAAAGGAATTGACAGTACTGCTGTAAAAGGAACCGGAAAAGCTGGCCGAATTACAAAGAATGACGCAGAAAATGCAACACCAAGCATGGGTACGCCAACCTCTGGAGGCTCTAGGGCGACAGAACGTAAAAAAATGTCGATGTTGCGTAGAAAAGTTGCACAACGTTTGGTCTCTGTAAAAAGTGAAACCGCAATGCTAACCACGTTTAACGAGGTGAACATGCAACCAATTTTTGACCTACGTTCTCAATTCAAAGAAGACTTTAAAGCAAAGCATGGAGTAGGATTAGGATTTATGTCTTTCTTCACATTAGCAGTAGTTAGAGCCTTAAAAATGTATCCTGACGTGAATTCCATGATTGATGGAGACTTCCAAATAAAAAATGATTTTCAAGACATCTCAATTGCCGTTTCTGGACCAAAAGGATTGATGGTTCCAGTAATTAGAAATGCAGAAAACTTATCATTTAGAGGCGTAGAGAGTGAAGTAAAACGTTTGGCATTGCGAGCGAGAGACGGACAAATTACAGTTGATGAAATGACAGGAGGAACTTTTACTATTACAAATGGTGGAGTTTTTGGTTCGATGTTGTCAACACCTATATTAAACCCTCCTCAGAGCGGAATCTTAGGAATGCACAATATTGTAAACAGACCTATGGCTGTAAACGGTGAAGTTGTAATACAACCAATTATGTATGTTGCCTTATCTTACGACCATAGAGTTATTGATGGTCGTGAATCTGTAGGATTTTTAGTTGCTGTGAAAGAAGCACTAGAAAATCCAGCAGACTTATTGATGGACAACAATGTATTAAAAGCATTAGAGCTATAAGTTCACTACAAGTTTAAAACCTATTGAAATCCCGCACAATTGTGCGGGATTTTTTTATAAGATACTTTCTGATTAAGTATCTTGCAGTAAAAATGCTATCATGTCTACAAATTATGAACTAGAACTTGCTCTACAATTTATAGAAAAAACAGATAGAAATCTGTTCATTACAGGTAAAGCAGGTACAGGAAAAACCACTTTTTTACATAAAATCAAAAATGATTCTTTAAAACGGATGGTGGTGGTTGCGCCAACAGGAGTTGCAGCTATTAATGCAAAAGGAGTAACAATTCATTCGTTTTTTCAAATGCCTTTCGGACCTATTCTACCCGACCAAATAGCAAATACATCTAAACAACAGCGTAAATTCAGCAGAACTAAAATTGATATTATAAAATCGTTAGATTTAATAATTATTGATGAAATCAGCATGGTTAGAGCAGATTTACTCGATGGAATAGACCAAGTAATGCGTCGGTATAAAAATCGAAATAAAGTGTTTGGTGGTGCTCAAATACTCATGATTGGAGATCTTCAACAACTTGCTCCCGTAGTAAAACCAAGTGAATGGAGCTTGCTGCAGCAGCACTATGCTACGGTCTATTTTTTTAGCGCTAGAGCCTACCTAGAGGCGAATGTTGTCTCTATAGAATTGCAACACATCTATCGTCAAAAAAATGAGCGCTTTATCCATATCTTAAATGAAATTAGAAACAACAGTCTATCGGATGAATCTGCGACTATTTTAAACAAACAATATGACCCAAACTTTTCACCATTAGAAGAAGATGGATATATTACACTAACCACCCATAATAGCAGAGCCAGCGCAATTAACAAGGCTGAATTAACGAAACTAACAAATAAAAGCTCCTTTTTTAAGGCAGATATTTCGGGTAAATTCAATGAAAATTCTTTTCCAAATGACGAAAATCTAGCATTAAAAATTGGAGCCCAAGTGATGTTTATAAAAAACGACTCTACGCAAGAAAAACGCTATTATAATGGTAAAATTGGAATCATTACTGACATTTCTAAAAAAACAGTAACCGTTCAATGTGCCAATGAAACGGAGGCCATTGTTGCCGAGAAAGAAACTTGGGAGCACATCACCTATTCCATTAATGAAGAAACCAAAGAGATCAAAGAAGACATCGCGGGTTCTTTTTCTCAAATACCCTTACGCTTAGCCTGGGCCATTACCATTCACAAAAGTCAAGGCCTCACTTTTGACAAGGCCATTATTGACGCAGAAGCGTCTTTTGCACACGGTCAAACCTATGTTGCCTTGAGTAGATGCACCTCTTTGGAAGGCATCGTTTTAAAAACAAAAATTGGTGCGAACGCTATTGTTCATGATGCACAGGTAGACACCTTTACCAAGCAAATAGAAGAAAATCATCCCGATAAAAAGGAGCTAAATGCCTCTGAAAAACAATTTCAATTGAATTTAATTGCAGCGCTATTTGACTACCAAGCATTTTTATACCCAACCACACGACTCATTGATGTCTTCTATAAAAATAGAACGAGCATACAAGGTGAAGTCATCAATCATTTAGAAGTACTAAAAGATCTTGGCGTTGTGCCACTCCTAAAAATAGCAACAGGCTTCAGGGAGCAATTGAACGAACTTGCAAAAGAAATAGCACTGCCAGAAAACGATGCTACCATTCAAACACGGTTTAAAAAAGCAATCGCATACTTTGTTAAACAAACCAAGTTACATATTGAAAAGCCTTTGAAGGCAATTTCATTTTCTACCGATAACAAGACTGTAAAAAAAGACTTCAACAAACAATACGATGCACTACAAGAACTCCTAGAGGAAAAACTTTTTTCGCTCCAGAAGATGTCCGATAATTTCAGCACTAAAAACTATTTGCACGTAAGAGCAAACGCAGTGCTGCAGGATACAGAAAGACCAAAAAAGAAAAAAGCAACAACCAAACGAGATCCAATTATTACGTTAAAATTAAGAAGCTTAAGAGACGATATTGCAACATCAGAAGGCATACCTCACTTTCAAATCTTCACACAAGAAACACTCTATCTCATTAGTGACCAACTCCCTAAAAACGAAAAAGAACTACGAAGCATAAAGGGAATGGGTAAAATTCGAGTTCAAAAATATGGAGATGAAATTCTAGAGGTAGTAGAAGACTATTGCACAGCGCAAGGAATTGATCGAGAGCAAGAACAACAAAAAGAAGTTAAAAAATCAACAAAACAAATCACTTTTGAATTGTTTAAAACTGGATTCTCTGTAAAAGAAATAGCAAATGAACGCAACCTAACAATGGGCACAATTCAAGGTCATTTGGCTAGCTTTATTCCCTCTGGAGAGATTGATATCTTGGAGTTAATTGAACTTAAACGTTACAACGAGATTGTTAAATCAATTGACGCAGTAGAATTTACCACGCTCAAAGAACTCAAAGAACAAGTACACGCTAAATTTAGCTTTACAGAGTTAAAAATGGTGCTAATGGCGCAGGAAAAATAAACATCCATACCCTTGTTAAACACAAGACCTCGAGCGATGCTCGAGGTCTTGTGTTTTTTTAATTCGTGTATGTGCTAGCTTATTTCTTTGGTACTTAAATGAAACTCTTGATATGTTTGCAATAGACTCATCAAAGCTGCAATTAAATCTTTTGTCTCTAACAAGACACTAAAATATAATGTGGTATTTTTCGGACTCGTTTCGTCTGTTCTAATTCTTGATACTTGCTTTTCTATCGAATCAGAGACATCATTTAACAAGGCCTGTTTTTCTACTAAAATAGCGTCTAGCTGATCAAATGTTCTGCTTTCAAAAACCTCACCAACCTTCCCTAATAAAAGGGTTAACTGATTGTCTATTTTCTTCAAGTCTTTTAACTGTCCCTTTTTTAAATTTTTGTGATTATTGTTCACGTGCTTAAAACTGGCTCTTGATATATAGCTAATTGATTGTGCCACATCTTGTAAATAGCCTAATACTAAAATATAGAACCTACTTGCTTGTACAGAAGTGTCATCTAACGATTTAATAAAATAGAATACACCATCTTTTAAACCATCTATTTCTTCGTTTAATTTCTCTACGTGCTTATCAGTTTTTCGCAACTTATTCAAGTCATGATTCGCTAAGTCATTAACAACATTGGTATATAGCTTATTTACTCTTGAAGCAACTTCTCCAATATGATCTGAACTCTCCTCGATGACTCCATTAATTGTAATCAATTCTGCGCGTTCAATATACATTTGCTTCTTTTCTTCTTGCGACTTTTTCTTATGTCTGATGGAGTTCCTCGTAATTAAAGCAACAACGAGCAATAACAATACTCCTACCATAGAAATACCACCCAAATTAATTAAGTAAGCAACAATAGCAGCCGCGAAAAAAGCAACGATAGCGGTCATAAACCAACCTCCAATTACATTTAAAACACCCGCTACTCTATACACTGCGCTTTCTCTACCCCAAGCACGATCTGCTAGAGAGGTACCCATAGCCACCATAAAAGTAACATAGGTTGTAGACAATGGTAACTTTAAGGAAGTCCCTATTGAGATTAAGATTCCAGCAACAATTAAGTTAACCGAAGCCCTTACCAAATCAAAAGCGGGAAGCTCATAAGATTTATCTTTAGACAATGCTATCACAGGCTTCTCAAATTTGCTATCAATATAACGCAATGATTTTGCACTAAACACATAACTAATCCCAGCATTCAATCCCATCGCAGCTCTCACAACAACTCTAGACATTGGGTTGGGCTGAAATTTTTCATGTCCTTCTCCCTGACGAGACAAATTAATTCCTGTCTCTATAACCGTTTTCGCTTTTTTAGAGGTCCAAATGGTCACGACCATAATGGCTCCAGCCATTAATAACAACCACACATTTGAAGGCACTTTATCTGCTAAAATATCCATTGAAAAAGCATCAGCGGCCACACCAGATGCTTGCCATGCCTCGTACGAATTCAATGCCGCAATTGGCACACCTATAAAATTTACCAAATCATTTCCCGCAAAGGCTAACGCCAAAGAAAAAGTACCAATACCTATAATTAACTTAAGAACATTTACTTTAAAGTATTGTATCAAAAGTTGAGACATGATAGACCAAAAGGCAAAGCCAATCAATAAAATAGCGGGAAGATTCCCTTCGATTAAATACTTAAGATCTTTATAATACGGTGTTCCTTTTAGTCCTTTAATAACAATAAAATAGGTAATTGCAGTAATTGCAAAACCTCCAAACAATGCACTAATATAGATAGGCCTACTTTCTATATGGAAAGAATAGATCAACCTAGAAATAAATTGCACGATTGCCCCTATTGAAAATGCAACAACAACTGAAAGTAAAATACCAAAAATAATAAACAAAGCGGTCTCTGTATTTATATACCTTCCAAGATCTGCTGCTGTTTCACCTGAATCGGAAGTATAAATCTTTATCAGTGCAACTGCTACTGCAGCCCCAAGTAGTTCAAAAACAATAGACACTGTTGTTGAGGTAGGCATTCCCAGTGAATTAAAGACATCTAACAATAGGATATCTGTTATCATCACAGCCATAAAAATGTACATGATTTCATTGAAATAAAACTCACTCGGCACAAATATTCCTTTTCGAGCAACCTCCATCATTCCACTCGATGTAACCGAGCCCACAAACACTCCAACACTTGCAATAATTAATATTTTTTTTACTGGAATTGCTTTTGATCCAATGGCTGAATTTAAAAAGTTCACCGCATCATTACTCACACCAACTACCAAGTCAACTATTGCTAATACTGTTAACGCTATAAGCATTAAAATGTATGGGTTCTCCATCGTTATATTTCTTGTTTTTTTACAAATGTATTAACACACAACTCCTCATATGTTACCCTTATGTTATCTTTTAAGGTTTATGAACGAATAGTTACCCATAATCTGTACATTAGTGGGTTGGCTTTTCAAAAAAATGCTCAAAACGTGCAACTTCCGCAGTACGTTTGCATTCAAAGCCCATTGCTACTCGTTATGCCATGTGCACTTCAATCTCTGCAAATATATAGATCTATGCCAAACCCCAAAAAATCCAACCACTTAATTTCAGAAACAAGCCCCTATTTATTGCAACACGCTTACAATCCTGTGAATTGGTATGCTTGGAATGATGAAACACTTGCCTTGGCCAAAAAAGAAAACAAATTACTCCTAATTTCAATTGGGTATTCCTCCTGTCACTGGTGTCATGTGATGGAACACGAAAGCTTTGAAGACGAAACGGTAGCTCATGTTATGAATCAATATTTTATCAATGTAAAAGTAGACAGAGAAGAAAGGCCAGACATTGATCAAATTTACATGAATGCTATTCAAATAATGACAGGTCAAGGAGGTTGGCCATTAAATTGTGTTGCCCTACCAGATGGAAGACCTGTTTGGGGAGGTACTTATTTTAAAAAAGATGAATGGTCAAAAACATTGTTTCAAATAGGAAATTTATACCGCTCTAAACCAGCAACAGTGATTGAATATGCAGAAAAATTGACGAAAGGAATTCAGGAAACTGGCATTGTACCTGTTTCAACCAAAACGGCTAGCTATAGCAATCACTACTTAAAAAAAACCATTAAAAAATGGAGCATTTACTTTGACGATGACCTAGGTGGTTTAAACAGAGCCCCAAAATTTCCAATGCCTAATAATTATCACTTCTTACTTCGGTTCGCTTATCAAAACAACGACATCGAATTAATAGAATACGTGAATAACACCCTTACCAAAATAGCACTTGGAGGTATCTTTGATCATATAAACGGAGGTTTCTGTAGGTACTCGGTAGATACAAAATGGCACATTCCTCATTTCGAAAAAATGCTCTACGACAATGGTCAACTCGCTAGCTTGTATGCAGATGCGTATCTCATTACCAAAAACGAACTCTATAAAGAAACCCTTATACAAACATTGCAATTCGTTACGCGAGAATTCGTAGATGAGTCTGGCGGATTTTACACCGCTCTTGACGCCGATAGCCTCGACCAAAACGAGGAACTCAAGGAAGGCGCTTACTATGTTTGGACGAAACTAGAATTACAAAAAATCATCCAAGATGACTTTGAGTTGTTTTCAAACTATTACAATGTCAATGCTTATGGTTTTTGGGAGCACAACACCTATCATCTCATACGAAATCTAACGGATGTCGTATTTTCAGAGAAATACAACGTTCCCTTAGAAGAGCTTCAAGAAAAAGTTTCTTTTTGGCAAAAGACGCTTCTAGCAGCTAGAAAAAAGAAAAGTTACCCGAGGTTAGATGATAAAATACTAACATCATGGAACGGGTTAATGCTCAAAGGATTTATTGATGCCTATCGTGTACTAACAAATAAAACGTATTTAAAAATAGCTATTAAGAACGCGTCTTTTATTGAAAATCATCTTATCAAAGAAGACTACACAGTATACCATAATTACAAAAATGGGCATGCAACAATCAACGGATACCTCGAGGATTATGCAAGTATTATTGATGCTTTTATTGCCTTATATGAAGTCACTTTTGATGAAAAATGGCTTACGATAGCTAAGAAATTAACAGATACCTGTTTCGATTATTTTTATGACCAAGAATCAAAAATGTTTTATTTCACATCAGAAAAAGACACAAAACTGATTGCTCGAAAAATAGAAGTCGAAGACAACGTTATGCCCTCCTCCAACTCTATCATGGCAAAAAACCTATATAAACTCAGCCATTTTTACACCAACGAACACTACCTAAGAACTAGCAAACAAATGTTGAACAACATGATTCCGATAATGGAAAACTACGG
This sequence comes from Polaribacter sp., assembly GCA_042094215.1. Taxonomy (GTDB): domain Bacteria; phylum Bacteroidota; class Bacteroidia; order Flavobacteriales; family Flavobacteriaceae; genus Polaribacter. The sequence continues at coordinate 7,895 of JBELDQ010000026.1, forward strand.
ATCAGGATACTCGAATTGGCTTGATTTGTATGCACACTTAAGTCAGAATTTTTATGAGATTGCTATTTGTGGTGAACATGCTCAAGAAAAACGAAAAGAAATAGACACCACTTATATTCCAAACAAAATACTATGTGGCTCTGTCCAAAAAAGCGAACTTCCTCTACTAAAAAATAGATTCAACAACAATAAGACCTCTATTTATGTTTGCTTAGACAGCTCATGTCAGCTTCCTACCGAGGCAACATCTGAGGCTTTAAACCACATCAACACACATCCCTATTCAACGACATAACAACCGCTTACGTAACAAAAAAAAACAGTAAGTATTTTTATTTGTAACGAATTAAATTTACTTTAGCTTTAAGAATATTATATACGAACCCTAATCATTTACTATGGAAAAATACCTCGAACTAGGAGAAGGTTTTTTATTGACCTACGGACCCAGTGTTTTGACAGCCTTACTCACTTTAATCATTGGTTTATTTATTGTCAACATGATCATTAAACTGACGAAAAGAGTCTTAAAAAAATCAAATGTAGACATCACATTACAAAAGTTTTTTGGAGATTTACTAGGCTGGGCTTTAAAAGGACTACTTTTTGTAACAGTAATCACACAGCTTGGCGTAGAAACAACCTCTTTCGCTGCCATTATTGGTGCATTTGGTTTGGCTTTTGGTTTGGCTTTACAAGGGTCACTTTCCAATTTTGCGGGAGGTGCATTGATTATGGTTTTTAAACCATTCAAAATAGGAGACCTTATTGAAGCACAAGGAATCATTGGAGTTGTGAAAGAAATACAAATTTTTACAACACACGTTAATACCCCTGGAAATAAACTAGCAATCCTCCCTAACGGAGCTCTATCGAACGGGAACATCATAAATTATACTGCAGAAGGGAGACTCCGTGTTGACTTAACTTTTGGAGTATCTTATGATGCCGACATCAAACAAACTAAACAAGTTTTAATGGATGTATTAACCTCGAACCCAAAAATACTAAAAGATCCTGCCCCTTCGGTAAACGTTTCTGAATTGGCTGATAGTTCTGTAAATTTTGCCGTTAGACCTTGGGCTTTAACCGCTGATTACTGGGAGATCTATTATGCAACGATTGAGCAGGTGAAAGAAGCTCTTGATGCCGCAAATATCGAAATACCATATCCACATCAAGTAGAAATAAGAAAAAAAGAAGATTAGATGAACGTGCTAAGAGCACTAGATTTTCTTTTTCTGTGGAACCACTAAAAAATCTTTTAAATAAAAAGGTTCAAAATAAGCGACATCTTCGATGTCGTTTTTTTTGTATTTCTCATAAGCCAAATCACACATCTCTTTTGCAGAAGGAAAGATACCGTCTACAAAAAAAGCATTGGAATGTTGAATTACAGCTTTACACTTTTCTGCTCCATCACCAACAAAATAGACACTCCCTCTTTCTAAATATTCTAAAAATGAATCCTGGTCTATGATTTCTGCATTGATAGCTCTTACCTGACTATAATCGGCATCAAATACCGATGAATAGACTTCCATTCTTCTGGCATCTAATAGAGGTACTATAACACCAGACTGAGGCACCACATTATGCGCCAATGAAGCTAATGTATCTATTGATATCAGTGGAATCTTTAAAGAAAAACAAAGCCCTTTTGCCGCAGAAACCCCAATTCTCAAACCTGTATAAGAACCCGGCCCTTTGCTCACTGCTATCGCATCAAGATCTGATGGAGCAAGGCTCGCTTCACCAAGTACTTCCTTGATAAAAGAGTGCAGTACTTCTGCATGAGAGTAGGCCCCATTATTCAGTTCTCTAAGACTCAGTAAGCTGCCATTTTTAGACACACTCACAGAGCAATTCTTTGTAGCGGTTTCTATGTTTAAGATATACGACAATTGGATTGGCTTTTTGCAAAGATACACTATGCATCAAACAAACCATACACTTTGGGATCATATGTTAAAAATGAATGAATTCCTTTGATGTATCAATTAAGGATATTATTTTTAGGAAAAATTAACTCGCAACAAAAACACCTTGAAAAAGACTTTTATATACGCTGGACTGCTTGTCATTATCATATCAAGCGGTTTTATAATGAGTTCAAAACCAGATAACACTAGAGATAATGCAGCAGATACAGAAGTGTCCTCTGAAATAGTAAAAGATTCAATTTCTCACGGCAGTACCGATACACACATTGCGTCATATGACGTATCCGAAACGATGCGTGTCCAGAAAAAACTGGACTCCTTGATAAAAAGAATACATAAACGACATGATTTTCACGGTTCAATTTTAGTAGCTAAGAAAGGGAAGATTGTATATCAGAATGAAATTGGGACTGCTGACTTTCGCAAAAAAACACCAATAACCAAAGCATCTGTATATCAACTAGCATCTGTTAGCAAACAATTTACGGCAGCCTCTATTTTAATACTTGCAGAGAGAAATCAATTAAAATTAACAGATACGATTACTAAATTCTACCCCAATTTCCCTTATAAAAATATCACCATTACGCATTTATTAAACCACACCTCTGGTCTCCCAAAATACTTTTGGATTGCAGAACATGAGTGGAAAGAGGCACACCCTCCTTCGAATAGAGAACTGATGAAATTTATCGAAACAAGCAGTGCTGCTTCCATCTTTTTTAGACCAGGCAGAGGCTTTGACTATTCCAATACTGGGTATTTTGTGTTGGCAGCTATTGTTGAACAGGTCTCTCAAATGCGTTTTTCTGATTTCGTTGAAACAACTATTTTCAGACCTTTGCAAATGCATGATTCTTTTGTGTACAGTTATAAAAATGACACACTAAGAGAACATCAACTTGCCGGATACAGAATATACCGAGGCTGGAGGCATGCCAAAATAAGAGGAACGGTGAATGATGCAGTGGTTGGCGATAAAAACGTATACACAACACAAGAAGATTTGTTTAAATGGATACACGGGTTAAACTCAGGAAAAATCCTACCAAAGAAGCTTGTAGCGCAAATGTATACCAAAGGCGAAACGAGGCATGGAAGAAAAGTACCGTATGGTTTTGGTTTTAGAATTGATACAAAATCTGATGAAAAAGTAATCTATCACTTTGGAAAGTGGAACGGCTTTAGCACCGGACTTTCTCAGTATAAAGATGATTTAGTAATTAGCATTCTAGAGCATACTAGTTATAGAGCAATGGGAACACTTACAAAAAAAGTAAAACGAATCGTAGACAATAATTTTAACATATAAAGAACATAGTTTTGCGCAAAAAAAACTCCTAGTACAAATCACTAGGAGTTTTTTTATGGGTGTCTATTTTCACTAATCTATAATAGATTCTCCGTAATAAAACTGTAGTACTTTAGACTTAAATACATAGTCGTATTTCGATCTGATTAAGGCAGACTCTGCCCCAACCAAACGATTTCTCACTTGATCAAAATCAAATAAGGTCATCGCTCCCAAAGCATAACGATCTTGTGCATTTTTAAAAGCTTCTTGTTGTGCTTCTAATGAGATTTTGGAAGCTTCATAACTTTTCAGTGCTGCTTTAGCGTCTAAAAACGACCTTTGAATTGTTTGCTGTAGACCTAACTTTGCACTTTCTAACCCCAAGGTGTTTCTATCTTTATTGATGATTGCCTTATTTACATTTACTTTATTTTGAAATCTGTTAAAAATAGGAATCGATAACGACAAGCCTATTCCATATCCGAAATTATCGTTCAGTTGTTTAAAGAAATAGTCATTTCCTCGCAAACCTTGAAAAATAGTATATCTATGACTAAAATTTGTCCCTGCACTTGCAGACGCTGATAAAGTAGGTAAATAACCACTTTTTGCAACATCAATATTAAGAGCTGCTTGTTTCACACCTATCTTGGCTGCAAGTATTTCTGGTCTATTGGCAACCGCTTTTTTATAGACAGCAATTGGACTTCTGAACATTAAAGCCTCCGACGGAGCATCTAAATCTAAAGGAGCAATATCAAAGTTAGCCGGATCTACCTGCAATAATTGAGCCAATTGCAGCAGTGCTAAATTAAGTGTATTTTCTAGTGAAACTACATTTTGAGCATCATTGGCATTCGTAGCTTTCGCGTTAAATAAATCTCCTCGAGGTCTCGCTCCTGCGTCTACCTGGCTCTGAGCTGCCTCAATTTGTTTTTTGCTAATTTCGAATTGCACATTTGCAACCCCTAAATTTTCTTTTGCAAACAATATGTTTAGATAAGAATTCACAACATTGAGTGAAACGTCGTCTTTTATTTTTTGCAAATCTAAAATACTCTTATCCACACCCAACAGACTACTTTTGTAGGTATTCAACAATCTAAAGCCATCAAAAACGGTAATACGACTACTCAAGCTATAAGAAGAGGAGAAATTAGTAGATGAAATACGACCGTTAGATACTGGATCAATAGTTGATCCAAAATTCAAATTAGCACCCGATGATGCATTTAAGTTTGGTAAAAAAGCGCCTTTAGCCCCAACCACGTCTTCTTTTAAAGAAGCTACATTTAAAGCGTTCTGCTTAATGGTTATATTGTTTTCTAAAGCATAGGAAACTGCTTCTTTTAATGTCCATTTCTTCTGGGAAACTCCTGAGAAAGAAAAAGCAATTAACGCTGCAACTGCAAAAATTTTTGTTTTCATTACTGATCTAGTGGTTTGTTAGTTCTTATTGGTTCTATATATCGCCAAAAATATGACAGTCAAATAAAAAACCTCCTTACCAATTGTAAATGGAAAACCATGCCTGTTCATGAACGGACACAGAAAACCAGAAGACTCCCTCTATTTGACATTACTTATATGACGAATAAAAGTAGAATATGTTACAGTTCTTTTCTCTTATTGAAATGTTAATTTTTCAATTTCTTCTTATATCTGTATAGGCTATACCCCAAAACAGCCACAAGTAAGTATGGGAAAATCATTAAATACGTAATTCCTGAATTGATTCCTTCAGCCATTTCTTGGCCTCCGTTCTCTACAACTGCCTTACACATGGCACATTGAGCGAAACTATCTATCGATACAAAAAAGAGTAAAAACAAGGGTATTAATCGTTTCATAATTAGCTATAATAAGGAGAAATCATTAGGTACACAATCACTCCAGTAACGGCAACATACAACCAAAGTGGAAACGTTATTTTAGCGATTTTTTTATGTGCTTTAAACTTTCCTAAGCGAGCTCTAACAAAGGTTATTAACACAAAAGGGATCACAGCTATAGAGAGTACAATATGAGAAAATAAGATAACATAATAGACATATTTCACGGCTCCCGTACCTCCAAATTTTGTCGATTCAGAAGTCATATGATATGCTATATACATCACCAAAAACAGCAATGAACAAGCAATGGCTACTACGTTTATTTGTTCATGTAATTTCTTGTTGCCGTTTTTAATAGCAACCACAGCAGCAATTAATAATACGGCTGTTAACGCATTAATAGAAGCATATATCGGTGGTAAAAATGTTAAAGGTTCAACATCAAAACCTAATCTTTTTAAATTAATTCCAAACAACGCTGCTACTGCCAATGGAATAACTACAGATAAAACAATAATAATTTTATTGTATCTCTTTTCTAAAGACGAAATATTTTTATTCATTTAGTAATAGTTTAATATCTTCCTGTAACTCTTTCATCTGATCAGGAAAACCATTTTCTTCTATGGCCCTATAATACATTATCGGATTTCCAAAAGCATCTTTTCGAGATCGGATATTCCCTTCTTTATCAACTAAGGCAAATAGCCCTGAATGCTCAAAACCTCCATGAGCTTCCTCTCCGTTTCCTGCGTATAACTTAAAGCCTTTGTTAGACAGGTCAAATACATACTCTTGAGATTTCCCGGTTAACATATGCCAATTGTTACTTGTAATACTATGGTTATTTCTGTATTGTGCCAAGACAGCTGGTGTATCAATTTGTGGAGTAATTGAAAATGAAGCAATTCCAAAGCTCGGGTTTCCATAGAACTCACGCTCCAAAGTCATCATACTTTTATTCATAATAGGACAAATAGAGGGACATGTGGTAAAGAAAAATTCAACTACATATACCTTACCTTCGAAATTCTTATTTGAAATTTGTACACCCTTATGATTGGTAAACTCAAAATCAGGAACCTTATTAAAGGCGACCAAATCAGCTTTCTGAAACTTTTTAACCACTTTAGGCACCACATATATACCAAACAGCAATACGATGAATGAGATTCCTATGTATGAACTTCTTTTCTTCATTTTTAAATTTTTCGCTTTCTACGCTTCGCTTTTTCCAAGGATTTCTTTAGTTGGTAGTAAATAATTTCGATGTCTTTTTTCATCTTATTTTTTAGATCATTTACCGAAGTCATATTGTAACCATACAATCTACCATCAGTTGTGTCTTCATCGTCTTTTCGTCCTCTTAAACGACGCTCTCTATCAATAATAAAGGTAAAATCAGAACTCAAATTTTCATTTATCGTATAAGGCGAATCAAAGCTAGTAAACAAACTCTTAATGGCTCCAGGCTCCATAAAGACAAATTTCCAGTTCTCTATATCTGTGTAAGACTTTAATTTTTTCTTTAAAGAATCAATTTGAGTTTCAGTTCCAGACGGCGCAATTAATACTGACTGAAAATAGAGACTCTTTCTATACCTTTTATAGATCACCTCATTTAAATTAAACAGGCCTGCTTTCTTAGTTTCTAAATCTGTACCTAAGAAACTCACTACAGAAAAATGATTGTCAAAAGTCACCTCTCCCTGCACATCTTCAACGTTTTTTGTTAAGATTGGAAGGTTTGCATGATGATATATCCCTAATGAAAGAAATATATAAAAAATTAACGGCCCTAAAAACAGTGCTGATAATATGAATCTCTTTTTTAATTTACGTTTCTCCATGTTGCAAAAAAAAAGGTGGTAAAAACCACCTTAAAATATAATAAAATAAATTAATATTTCCAATTTGTTAAGGGAGCCAATGTATCAAACAAATACCCTCCTTCTATCAATAATAGTGTTACCAAATAACAGATAAGAAAAACTCCTGTCCAAACTACAGAGCGTCTAAACCATTTTTTTTCACCCTCCATGTGCATAAATGACCACGTAATTCCATAAGCCTTTGCAATGGTAAGAATAATAAAAATCCAATTTAACGGACTTGTTCCTAGAAAGCTAGTCAAATGAAGTACATCTGGTTTATAAATACCCAAAACTACTTCTACAATTGTAATTGCAGATAAAATCCAAAATACTTTCCAAATCTTAGCTGCGTTTGATTCGTGTGCGTGTGCCATTTTACTATTATTTTTTTATAATTATACTAAGTAGAAGAAGGTAAATACAAATACCCATACTAGATCTACAAAGTGCCAATATAACCCTACTTTTTCTACCATTTCATAATGCCCTCTTTTCTCATAAGTACCTATGATGACATTAAAGAATACGATAATATTTAAAAGTACTCCTGAGAATACGTGGAATCCGTGAAACCCTGTAATAAAGAAAAAGAAATCTGCAAATATTGGATTTCCATACTCATTAAATTCGAGGTTCGCTCCTTCAACAACTTGTTTAGCATTTGCTAGGTAACGAGCGCCTTCTTCTCTAGACAAAACAACTTTTTGCTTGGCTGCCATGTCCATTTTTTCTATTCTAATCAACACATCACTGTTCTTTTCATAAGAACTCACCACCTGCTCTAAAGAATAGGCTGGCAAGGTCTCAGAGCCTTCAAACCACAAACCGTTCTTTCGAGTATGCGCGACTCTTTCTCCATATTCTCCATCTACAAAATCGGCAAAAGCAATTTGATGACCGTCTTTTACAAACTGTAAAATCTTACCATCTGTTGTTTGAACTGCACCGTAAGATCCATTGATAAAGTTTTTCCATTCCCATGCTTGTGACCCTAAAAAGACAGCTCCTC
>JBELDQ010000027.1:0-2402 GCA_042094215.1 Polaribacter sp.
CCTCTAAAAACAAAGAGCGAGTCCATTATTTTATCCATAAAGTACCTGTCGTGAGAAACAACAACCAAGTTTCCAGGGAAGTCTAACAAGAAGTTTTCCAATACATTTAACGTAACCACATCTAAATCATTTGTTGGCTCATCTAGAATTAAAAAATTAGGATTCTGAATTAAAACAGCACATAAATACAAGCGTTTTTGTTCGCCTCCACTCAATTTTTCAACATAGTCATATTGCTTTTTTCTGTCGAATAGAAAGCGCTCTAATAGCTGACCGGCAGTAATCTTTCTCCCTTTGGTTAAAGGGATGTACTCTCCAAACTCTTTAATGACTTCAATTACTTTTTGACCTTCTTTTACAGTAATACCACCTTGGGTATAGTAGCCAAACTTGACCGTTTCACCCAACACTACTTTACCGCCATCAACAGGCGATTTTTCTGTGATTACATTTAAAAAAGAAGATTTACCAGTTCCATTTTTACCAATGATGCCAATACGTTCTCCTCGTTTGAAAACATAGTCAAACCCATCTAAAATAAGTGTATCGCCAAAAGATTTTTTAATTTTATGTAGCTCAAGAATTTTACTTCCTAGGCGCTCCATGTTAATTTCTAATTGTACTTGATGATCTTGTCTTCTTTTGTGAGCTTTTTCTTTGATTTCATAGAAATCATCGATTCTAGATTTGGATTTTGTGGTACGTGCTTTTGGTTGACGTCGCATCCAATCTAGCTCTTTATTGAATAGGTTTTTCGCTTTGTCAACAGCCATTTGCTCTAAAGAAATACGTTCTTCTTTTTTTTCTAAGTAGTACGAATAATTTCCCTTGTAACGATAGAGTTTACCATGATCTAACTCTACAATTTCATTGCAAACTCGTTCTAGGAAATACCGATCATGAGTCACCATGAATAAGGTAATTTTTTCCTTTGCAAAGTAACTTTCCAGCCACTCAATCATTTCCAAATCTAAATGATTTGTAGGCTCATCTAAAATTAATAGGTCGGGTTTATTAATCAAAACTGTGGCTAGGGCCAAGCGTTTTTTTTGTCCCCCAGAAAGTCCCGAAACTTTTTGTTCTAAGTTGTTAAACTTCAGTTTCGATAAAATTTGTTTGTATTGCGTTTCAAAGTCCCATGCATTGTGCTGCTCCATGAGCTCAAAAGCAACTTGATATGCCTCTGTATTTTCAGGGTTGTTAAGTGCTTCGTTGTATTTAGCAATTACCTGAAGTGATTGGTTTTCTGATGAAAAGACCGTTTCTTCAATAGACAGCGTTGGGTCTAAATTGTCATTTTGTGCCAGGTAAGAGATTTGAATTCCTTTTCTGCTAATCACTTGCCCAGAGTCAGGAATGTCTAAGCCTGCAATGATGTTTAATATAGAGGTTTTACCGCTCCCATTCTTTGCAACAAATGCTACTTTTTGATCTTTGTTAATTCCGAATGAAATGTCTTCAAAAAGAACTTTTTCTCCATACGATTTGGAGATGTTTTCTACAGATAAGTAATTCACTTTTTAAGTTTTGAACAAAAGTAACTAAAAAAAACCGAGCAGATACTCGGGTTTTGAAAAGGAAACTAAGAGTGGCCTTTTTTTATAAAGTAATTGAGTTGATATCAGGTGAAAACCGTTGTGATTTTTTAGAGATAAGTTGCGGTTTTTGTTCTTAAAAGATTCGTTATTTAGTAGTATCTTGCCATTGTTATCCCAACGAATACGAAATGAGGCTTTATACAATACATGTTTTTTTCCTGGTCATTTTATGTGTACCTACTGCTGTATTTTCTCAAGAGGGGAATTCGAAAAAAAAGAAGATCAGTGAGGAGAACTTCCTAAAGTTTCAAGAGTCTTTTTTTAAAGCATTGGCACAAAAATCGATTTACAATTATCGAGCTGCCATTCAAAATTTAGAAAAATGCAACGAAATCAAGCCTAATGATGTTTCAGTGCTCTTTGAACTATCTAAGAATTATGTGCGGTTAAACACCTTTTTTGAGGCAGAACACTATGCAAAGCAGGCGTTGTCTCTCGAACCAAATAATTATTGGATTTTAATGCATCTATCTCAACTGTATGTTGCTTCAAATAATAGAAGCAATGCTATTAAGATTCATGAGCAGATAGCAACGATCAATCCGAAAGAGCAAGAGAAATTGGTGTATTTATACTATCAAAATAATCAACGAGAAAAGTCCAGACAGCTGCTCTTGGAGTTGGAGAATAAACAACTATTAACACCTGGTTTGACTAATTTTAAAAAAAGATTTGTAAAGAAGACTCGCGTTAAAAAAGAGATAAAGACTCAAGGAATTCAAGAAGTACTGAAAGAATTTGAACAGACGAAAAGGTTTGAAACACTTCGTAAAATACTAACGTTGTCGGTTGATAATGATCCTA
>JBELDQ010000027.1:2502-15786 GCA_042094215.1 Polaribacter sp.
AACAACGGGATTGATTTTGTTATTGATGACGTTTTGTTAGAAGCAGCCTTTTATGATGAAAGAGCCAAGAGCTATGATTGTTTAGGAAATGCCAAAGAAGCTTTAGAAAATAAAAATAAAGCGGTATCCTTGCGCAAAAAGAGAAAAGAGTAATGAAGTGTTTTAGATTGATTTTGATGGTGGTGTTGGTGCTTAGTTCTTGTAAAAGCAAGAAATTACCAATTGGAAGTGAAATATCGTTCGTAAAGAAGCTATCTGCAAGAAGGGTTTCTAAAAAACACCATGCGACTATTTTTAATAAAAAAACACTTGATGCAAAATTAAAGGTTGTCTACAAAACGAGTAAAGATGATTACAACCTCAGTCTAAAATTGCGAATAGAGAAAGACAAAGTCATATGGATAAATGCCGTATACAAAAGTATGGTGCTCGTTGCAAGGGCAAAAATAACCCCTACTTCTGTGAGTTATTATGAGAAGATTAATAAAACGTATTTCAAAGGCGATTTTGAGATGTTAGAAAATTTGCTTGGGACAGCGGTGAATTTCAAACAATTGCAAAGTATGTTGTTGGGAGAAGCTATTTTTGATGTAAAAGCGCAGAAATATAGTGCAGAAATAGATGACAATGCGCACCTATTGCATCCAATTGAACAAGAACCATTATTTGATGTGTTGTTTTGGTTCAATCCAATTCATTACAAACTAGATAAGCAAGCCATAAAGAACAAGCTCAAGGATCAAGATTTTAGCGTTTCCTACAAGGGATATCGAGAGATTGAAGGAGCGGTTTTTCCGAAGCGAATAGAAATTAGAGCACAAGAAAAAGAAAATTTTACAGAAATTGATCTTCACTATAGATCTGTTATTTTTAATAAAAAAATCAGCACTCCTTTTAAAATTCCAAGGGGGTATAAGCAAGTAACTCTCTAATGAAGTTGTCTAAATTATTTTTCTTCTTATGTATTGCAATGTTCTCTTTAGGAACCGGAAGTTCTGTGGCTCAAACTAGAAAGCAGCTCGAATCTGAACGGAAGAAAATAAAGCAAGAAATACTGCGGGTAAATAGGTTGTTGATTACTGCTCAAAAGAAAGGAGAAAATGCACTTGAGGCCTTAAAAGACATCAACCAAAAGATTGTTACAAGAACAACGTATATTAATCTAGTAAGCAAAGAAATGTCATTGCTTGGCGCAGAGATCACGAAAAATCAAAAAGAAGTTGAACAGCTTCAATTCGAGTTGTCAGCTCTAAAAAAGGAGTACGCTTCGATGATTTTTAAATCATACAAAAGCAAATCAAAACAAAGTCAGTTGCTCTTTTTAATGTCTTCAGAGAGTTTTCAGCAAGCTTACAAGCGGGTACAGTATATGAAACAGTACGCAGCTTTTAGGAGGAAACAAGGGCAAGAGATTGCGAAACAGTCTCGCTTGATTGAGAAACTTAATGACACGCTTTTGTTAAAAAAACAAGAAAAAGAGCTGTTGGTAGAAGCAGAAGAATCTGAAAAGTTACAAGTTGAAGCAGAGAAGTTAGAAAAGGAGAAATTGGTAGCTCTTATCAAAAGAAGAGCGACGAAATATAAAAATGAGATACGCGTTAAGCAAAAGGAAGAACGAAAAATAGCCAATAAGATTGATGCCATTATTAAGGCGGCAATTGCGAAGTCAAACCTGAAGAGCGCTTCCAAAAAAGCGAAAGGATTTGCATTGACTCCGGAAGCCAAAGCATTGGCAAAAAGATTTGAGTTGAATAAAGGGAAATTGCCTTGGCCAGTATCGAATGGGTTGGTGGTAAGAAGGTTTGGAACCCAGCCTCACCCTACTCTTGGGGGGATTACAATTACGAGTTCTGGCTTACACATTGCAACAAATAGAGGAACACTTGCGACCAGTGTTTTTAATGGCAAGGTGTTGGCTGTGCAGTTGCTTTCTGGAGGAAAAAAAGCAGTTTTAGTACAACACGGAAATTACATTACCACCTACAATAATTTAGAAACCTTAGCTGTAAAAAAAGGAGATACTGTTGTAACGGGACAAACAATTGGGAAAATTTTCACCAATAAAGTAACAGGCAAAACAATATTGATTTTTGTATTGCACAAAGAAACACAAAGACAAAACCCTAAAAGTTGGTTGCTGAAGAGATAATGTGTGCTTCCTAATTTTCATCAAGACTACCTATCTCCGTGTCCTAGAAAAGCTACGAGCAACTTAAAAAAAGAATCGATTAGTTAAACAACGCTTTCAATTCTGTAGCATCATCCGCCACCATTTTCCCCGCTAAGATTAAGCTCAATTGTTTTCTCCGTAAAGCACCATCAAAACGTTCTTTTTCTAGCGCTGTTTCGGGCACAATTTGTGCTACAGGAACCGGACTTCCGGTTTCATCAACAGCAACAAACGTGTAAATACCTTCATTGGCTCTAGATCGTAAGCCAGATTCTCGATCTTCTATCCAAACATCTACATATACTTCCATAGAAGAGTTAAATGCCCTAGACACTTTTGCTTCAACGGTAACAACACTACCAACAGGTACTGCTTTTGAGAAAGAAACATGATTTACAGAGGCCGTAACAACAATTCTTCTTGAGTGACGACGGGCCGCGATACTGCATGCTCTATCCATTCTAGCGAGCAATTCTCCACCAAATAAATTATTCAATGGATTCGTCTCTGCAGGCAGTACTAAATCAGTTAAGATTGTGATAGATTCTTTTGGCGTTTTTGGGCTCATCAGAAAAAAGAGTTTAAATTTTTCGCAAAGATAGACAATAACACGGAACTATTATTGAAGTATTCCTAATTTTAAAAAAGGAAACTACTGCAGTTTCTTTATTAGAAGCCATGCGTCTTCAGAAACATGATATTTAATCTTTGCCAATTTTTTGTAGGCTTCAGCTCTCGTTTCATGGCTTGAGTAACTGACTTGCGTAAGTCCCCACTTATTTTTTCCAATAATGGCTGCTTTGAATCCTTTCGCTTTTAATTGCTTTAGTTTTTTCTCCGCATTTTCACGGAATTCGAAAGCTCCCGCAACAATATGAAAGTGCTTGGGTATATCTTTAGCAACGTTTAATTGAATTGTTGGTAAAGGATTGTCTATGACAAATGTTGCTGATTGAATTTTCTTTTCAATAGCGACCTGCTGTTCTGCATATTGGGCCTCTAGTTGATTTGATTGATACATGTTCCACCCAACAATCCCGGAAGAAAAAATAAGGGCCACTGCCGCAGCATATTTTATAAAACTACTCGTCTTTGATTGAGAAGCTATTGGAGCCAATTGCTCAACTTGCTTTTTATATGCGATACGTTTTATTGCAGGAGAGCTTACAGGGCTCATCCCAAATGTTGCCATTAAATAGTTAGAAGAAACTTCTGGATCAAAGGTAATTTGTTGCTCCTTATTTAAGGATAAACTACCTACTTTATCAATAACCAAAGCATCAGCTTGTAATGTTGTATTCCATGTTTTTACAATCGCTTCAATTTTCTTGCATGCTTGTTCAAAAGAAATGCCTTCCGAGGAAGCAATGCAGTTGGCCAACAAACCATCATTATTTGTAAGATGAGCATTAAAGGTAATTTGCTTGGTTGGTGGGTAGAATGTATTTGAAAAGTGGTTTACTTTTGCAGAAACAGCATTGGTTATAAAGCCTCCAAAACCGGGAATAATTACGCAATCGTATCTATATAATAAGTTGTGAATGTAAGTTGGTATCGTCATATGAACAAAGTTAGTAAATTTTTCAAATGATCTTAAAAGAAGTCATAAACTTATCAACAAAAAAATGTTGTATATTGATTGTCAAATTGTTAGGTGTTGAAAAAAGAAGAGTTACTTGCGATTCTGCGTTTGCAGAAAACGAAACATGTGGGCGATATTTTGGCTAAAAAATTAATTGCTGCTACTGGAGATGTTGTGCAAATTTTTCATGAAAAGCGTTCTAATTTGTTAAAAATTAATGGAATCGGAACGCACGTCGTAAAAGATTTATTGAATAAAGAAACCATAAAACGAGCTGAAAATGAGTATGAGTACATTCAATCCAACTCGATTGGTACTTCATACTTTTTAGACCAAGCGTATCCAAAAAACCTCCAAAACTGCATCGATTCTCCAATTCTGTTGTTTAAAGACGGGAATATCAATTTAAATACAGATCGAATTATTAGCATTGTAGGTACCCGAAATATGACTTCTTATGGCCGCGCTTTCTGTAAAGAATTAATTCAAGACTTAAAAGAATACAATCCCATTATCATTAGTGGCTTTGCATATGGCGTTGATATTTGTGCACATCAACAAGCTATAGAAAATGAATTGCAAACGATTGCTGTTTTGGCACATGGCTTTGATCAAATATATCCTAAGGCACATAAAAAATACATCACAAAACTAAACGAGAATGGAGGTTTTATCACTGAATTTTGGCATAGTGAAGCGCCCTTAAGAGAGCATTTTTTGAGACGAAACCGAATTGTAGCTGGGATGTCTCAGGCCACTGTTGTTATTGAGTCTGCAAGTAAAGGAGGGGCATTGGTTACGGCAGATATAGCAAATTCATATAGTCGAGATGTTTTTGCTGTTCCAGGCAGAACATCAGATGTCTTTAGTAGAGGTTGTAACCATTTGATAAAGGATCATAAAGCAGCAGTATTAACTGGAGCAAATGATATTGCTAAAATGCTTAATTGGGACCTTAAACAAGCGAAACACTCCAAACCGAAACAACGCCAACTATGTCTTGAATTAAATGAAGTTGAACAAAGCGTGCATGACTATTTAGTAGCGCATGGAAAGCGAACTTTGGATGCAATCGCTTTGGAATGTGCAATTCCTGTCTATAAATTGGCGCCTCTTCTGTTGCAATTAGAATTGAAAGGTGTGTTAAGACCCCTTCCAGGGAAGTTGTTTGAGGTGGTGTAAACTAAATATTGCGTATTT
Organism: Polaribacter sp.; assembly: GCA_042094215.1. Classification (GTDB taxonomy): domain Bacteria; phylum Bacteroidota; class Bacteroidia; order Flavobacteriales; family Flavobacteriaceae; genus Polaribacter. The sequence goes on from JBELDQ010000027.1 coordinate 7,455, forward strand.
TTGGTATTCACCCACACATCAAGTATGTCAAGCGAAGAAAAATTAATGTCTAAGAAAAAGCCTGCATTTCCTGTAAATGAAAAGCTGCAGAACTATCTGATTGAGCATAGTAGGACCATCAAGATTCCTGTTTTTTATGATGATTTGTTACGTTTTCAGGGTTCTGTGGTTGTTTATGATAAAAATGACGAAGATACGCTTTGGGTGCGCGCATACTATGCAGAACACGAACGGAAAGAGATTGATTTGAGTCTGAAGAAAATCTATACTATTTTACATTCTAATGGAAATGAGGACGCTATAAAATACCTCAATGTTGATGCGGTAGACTACTGTACGTTTGGCAATTCGAAGCCATTTAGAATCAAAATTAGAAATATATTAAATGATAATTATATCTATTTTTATGTGAAAAAAACAGATGCTTCTCGTGTATACGGACTGGAGTTGGAGCATATTTTGTCGCCGCATAATCTAAACTTTTTAGTCTATAAGAACACCTTAATAGAAGAGCATATTGCAGGGATACCAGGAGATGTTTTTATTAAAGAGATGTTGCCTCGTTTCACGGAATCAGAGAAGGCTCAAATAGCGAAAGAGTTTGTGAAATTTAATGAACGTTGTATGATTCGTTTGCTTGGAGATATGCGTTCTTACAATTATGTCATTGTTCCTACCCATGATTTTGATCATGTTGTGTATAAAATTAGAGCCATAGATTTTGATCAGCAATCGTTTGAAGGCAAATTAAAAGTATACAACCTTCAGTTTTTTAAAGAGAACTACAAAATGGTAGATATGGTGCTTCATAAGCTACAATCTACATCTATTGAGCAATATAAAGTAGAAGAAAGGTCAATTATGGCTAAACGGATGATTAGTTCTTATGATAGAATAACAGAACTTATAGATTGTATGAAAAGCGATGCTATTTCGTATCATCACAACATTGAAAGACTGAAAAAAGAGGTGGGTGTTTATACCAATGATGCTTCGTTTATAAAGTGTAAGAATATGGGCGAAATTTTAGAAACGATTCTCGTTTTTGTCAAGCGAAATTATCTTGATATAAGCACTGTTTAGCTTTTCTTTTTAGACCGAACGCTCTCAATAATAACAGTAGATAAAATTAATAAACCACCAAAGAAGGTGTTCAATGTAGGAACCTCGCTTAAAAAAAGGAAAGCGAGTATGATTCCGAATATTGGCTGAACACTACTGATAATACTGGCTGTAGCAACTGAAAAGTAGTGCAATTTTTTAACCATTAATGTGTGACCGATGGCCGTGGTCAACAGCGCTAATAAGAGCACATATGGATATTGCGTTTCTATGTTGGCTGTGTTCATGAAAAATAACGTCGGAATTAATAAAACACTAATGAATAGCACCTGATAAAACATCAATGCGGTTGCATTGTAGGTTGCAATTTGTTGTTTCATGATAAGGATTCTCAGAGAATAACAAAGCGCAGAAATTAAACCGAATCCAATACCTTGCATATGCGCACTTTCTAAATTGAATTCAGGTGCTAAGATGTAAATTCCACATAAAACAATAACTCCTAAAACAATGTGAATTGGGTTGAATTTTGTTTTTAAAAAGACGGGTTCTAAGAAAGCAGTAATTACAGGGAACGTATAAAGAGATAGCATTCCTAGTGCAACATTAGAGCGTTTTAAAGCATAGAAATAAGTGATCCAATGCGCTCCCATAAAAACAGCTCCTAACACGAAAGTTCCAATATCTTTAGAGGAGGTAACCTGAAGGTTGATACGCTTGTATTTGCAGTAGCTATATAGCAATACCATTGCTAAAAATGAGCGCCACCATACAATTACTGGAGGCGGCATTTCTATATACTTCCCTAAAACTCCCGAGGTGCTTATAAAAAGTGTGGCTAGGAGTAGCTCAAAAATATGGTTGAGGTGCTTGTTTTTCAAATTAAACCGCTTTTAGTATTGATAAGGCTTTAGAGATCGTGTCTATATGAATAAAGGTAATGAGTAAACGGAGGCCATTTTTAGTTTCCTTTTCTTTCATAACGCAGCTTTTGCGATGCTGCTGCACATAGGTTAGCATTTTGGTAAAATCTTCTGTTTGGTAAAAAGCACTTTGTTGATCAGAGACAAAATAACCAATCATGCGTTTTTTCTTCAAGATAATTTTTTCTAGTCCTAACTTTTTTGCCAGCCACTTAATTCGCACACTGTCTAATAAGTCAACAACTTGAATAGGAAGTTCACCGAAGCGATCAATCAAACGCGTTTCAAATTGAATCAATGCTGCTTCTTCTTTTAAATTTGCCAATTCATTGTATAAATTAAGTCTTTCTGTGATTGAGTTTACATAGTCGTCAGGAAATAGAATTTCAAAATCTGTATCTATTTGTACCTCTTTTACAAATGCTTTTGGCTTCGATTGGTCTGAAGGATATAATTCTTTGAACTCATTTTCTTTCAATTCATCAATGGCTTCACTCAATATTTTTTGATAGGTGTCAAATCCAATATCGTTAATAAATCCACTTTGTTCACCTCCTAAAAGATCTCCCGCTCCCCTAATTTCAAGGTCTTTCATAGCAATGTTTAGTCCGCTTCCTAAATCGGAAAATAATACGAGCGCTTCAATTCGTTTTCTAGCGTCATCTGTCATCATATGGTAGGGAGGTGTTACAAAATAACAGAAGGCTTTCTTGTTAGATCGCCCTACGCGACCTCGCATTTGATGTAGGTCAGATAAACCAAAATTATTGGCATTGTTTATGAAAATTGTATTGGCGTTTGGTACGTCTAATCCACTTTCAATAATGGTAGTTGATACCAAAACATCAAACTCGTTATTCATAAAGCTCAACATGAGTTCTTCTAATTTTTTACCTTCCATTTGCCCATGACCAATCCCAATTTTTGCACTTGGTACAAGGCGCTGCAGTAACCCTGCAACTTCTTTGATGTTTTCAATACGATTATGAATAAAAAAGACTTGCCCTCCTCTAGAAATTTCATACGAAATAGCGTCTCTAATGGTTTCTTCAGAGAAGCGAATTACCTGAGTATCTATAGGGTGTCTGTTAGGGGGAGCTGTATTTATTACAGACAAATCTCTTGCTGCCATTAAGCTAAATTGAAGTGTTCTCGGTATCGGTGTTGCTGTAAGTGTTAGGGTGTCTACATTTTCTTTGATCGTTTTTAATTTGTCTTTAACAGCGACACCAAATTTTTGCTCTTCATCAATAATAAGCAGTCCCAAATCTTTAAAATTTATCCGTTTATTTGTGAGTTGATGAGTTCCAATAACAATGTCTATAGAACCATTAGAAATGCCTTCTATCACGCCGTTTTTTTGGCTTGCGGTTCTAAACCTGTTCAAATAGTCAATCGTTACAGGGAAGTTTTTTAGGCGAGCGCTAAATGTTTTGAAATGCTGAAAGGCCAATACCGTTGTCGGAACTAATATGGCAACTTGTTTTCCGTTATCTACAGCTTTAAAGGCAGCTCTGATGGCAACTTCTGTTTTTCCAAAACCAACATCTCCACAAACCAAACGATCCATGGGCTGTTCTTTTTCCATATCTGCTTTTACATCTTGGGTTGCTGTAAATTGATCTGGCGTATCTTCGAACAAGAAGCTGGCTTCTAATTCATGCTGAATATGCGTGTCTGGACCAAACTTAAAACCTTTTTCAAGTCTCCTTTTGGCGTATAGGTTGATAAGGTTAAAAGCAATGTGCTTGACGCGAGCTTTTGTTTTTTGTTTTATTTTTTTCCAAGCTCCAGAGCCTAATTTGTAAACTTTTGGAGGTTTGCCATCTTTGCCATTGAACTTAGATATTTTATGTAAAGAGTGGATGCTAATGTACAGGATGTCTCGATCGCCATAAATCAATTTTATCGCTTCCTGTTTGTTTCCTTCAACATCAATTTTCTGCAATCCACCAAACTTTCCAATTCCATGGTCCATGTGTGTTACATAATCTCCAATTTCTAAACTTGTCAATTCTTTTAGCGTGATGGACTGTTTTTTTGCATATCCATTTTTCAATCGAAATTTATGATAGCGTTCAAAAATTTGATGATCTGTGTAGCAGACAATCTTTTCTGTAGTATCTATGAATCCTTGATGCAGCGGAAATACAATTGTTTGGTACGCTACGTCTTGTTCTACATCGTTAAAAATATCGTGAAAGCGCTGTGCTTGTTGATCATTTGCACAAAAAATATAATTCGAGTACCCTTGTTTCGAATAATTAGTTAAGTTTTTTATTAAAAGATCAAACTGTTTGTTAAAAGAGGGTTGTGGACTTGTTTTAAAGTGAATGTTTGTTTTTGTCTGTGCTTTTTCTGGTTGATTTATAGTTGCCAAGGTGAAATCATTCAGCTGATTTTTAATGAAAGCGCCATTGCAGAATAGTTCGGATGGGTTGGCGTGCTTAATTTCTTTGGATAACTCCTGAAAAGCATCAGACGCCTTTGAGAAAAAGATGTCAAGCTTGTCAACAATTAGGGCTGTGTTTTGGCTAAAGATAATGGTGTTTGAAGCAATATATTTTAGAAAGCTTTCTCTACTTTCTTGTAGTGATTTATTTTCTACATTTGGCATAATGCTCACCTTTTTCAGCTTCTCTTTTGAGAGCTGTGTTTCAACATCAAAAGACCGTATGCTGTCTACTTCATCACCAAAAAATTCAATTCTGTAAGGTTCGTCATTCGAAAAAGAGAACACATCTATAATACCGCCTCTAACAGAAAAATCTCCAGGTTCAGTAACAAAATCGACGCGGTTAAAATTGTATTCAAATAAGATTTCATTCACAAAGTCAAGTGATATTTGGTCAGTTAGCCCAATCTTTAACGTGTTTTTATCCAGCTCTTTTTTTGTAACCACTTTTTCAAACAAAGCATCTGGATAGGTTACAATCACAGCTGGTTTTTTTCTAGAATTAATTCTATTTAAAACCTCAGATCGCAGCAGTACATTTGCGTTGTCTATTTCCTCTATTTGATAAGGTCTTCTATAAGACCCTGGATAAAAAAGAACATTTTTGTCGCCAAGTAATTGTTCTAAATCGTTCAAATAATAGGCCGCTTCTTCTTTGTCACTAAAGATCAATAGATACGGTTTTTCTATTTCTTTAAAAGTTTCTGAAATAACAAAAGACAACGACGATCCTACCAAATTCGTTATTTGAAAATGGTTTTTATCGTGTTGTAATTCTTTTAAAACCTGCTTTGCCAATGCAGATGTTTTGTAATGATTTACAATGGTCTGTTTACTCAATAGTACTAAATTTCAACAAATGTACCATAACTCTTTAAATTTGGGTGCAATATTTAAAGTAAAAAGTTGTTATTTGTAAAAAAAAAATTGCAAGTGATTAAGCTTAGAAAATTATGTTTAATTTTTCTATGTATTGGATTTCAGTTGATTGCTCAAGACATAGAAAAAAAGTGGACTATTGGCGCAAGTGCAGGGGTCGCGAAATTTAGTTCCTTAGATGCTCGGATTACAGGGGATCAATTTATTCTTCAAATACCTAAATTACATATGTCAAGATATCTCTCTAGAGGGATTTCTTTTGATGTCGGTTTTTCAGCGAGTCTCATTGGTCGTGTTTCTGGAGTGTTCGATAATTCAAGAGATTATTTGTCAATAGATTTGGGGACAAAGTATGATTTTAGACAATCGGATCAGAATTTGGTGCCTTTTCTTTTTGCAGGAACTAGTTTTATTCGTTCAAAGGGTGAGATTACTCCCACATTAAATGTTGGTGGTGGTACTTTGTTTTGGTTAACTCCTAGTTACGGCATTCAGCCACAGTTGTTGTATAAGAAGGTTCGTGGGAATACCACAAGTATGCGTTCACATGGATACTTTTCTATTGGTTTGGTGTATAGTTTAAAACCTCGAATATTGGTTCCTCGGTTATGGAGTATGCGAGAGTAGCTGATGTTTTAGAGGCGCTTGTTATTTTTTGAGCGTTACATATTTTGTTAAAATAGCAGCCATGTTTTTGCTATTGATATAGCTGTCTATTTGCAAATCGATTTCTAATTTGGAGTTTAAAATGGTGGTTGTGGGATAGCTGATTTTTCCATGTATTGATGCTAGATTTTGAGCTAGTTCATGCGTTCCTGTACCTCTTCCACTAGGTTTAAAGTGAAATTTTCTTCCAAACCAAACAATGTCTTTTTGTTCTTCTCCATTCAATTGTACAAAGTAAAAATAGGTGTTTAGGAGATTGATGACCTCCTTGTTTTGAAGTGTTGTGGTTTTCATTCCGTGGCAAATCTTACACCAGTCAGTGTGCAGAAATACGACAATTGGTTTTGGAGTTTGTTGCTGTAATTTTTCAACTTCAGAGAACGTAGAGATCCTTAACTGATTACTTTCAGATTGTGAGAACAAGTTTAGGTTTACCAGTAAAATGCTGAAAATTAGTAGATTTCTCATTGCAACATGTGACGTTTATATGTCTATTAAAAAACGGTGTATCGCAAGCCTAAGAACATTCTAGCTCCCTGGTTTGATGCGTATACGTAGCTTGGATCGAATGCTTTTTCGGGGTTTAACTCAGTGTCTACACCAATATCGAAAGGATTGTCTGCGCTATTAATGCTATTGTCTGCTGGAGTGAAATTTAAAAGGTTTTTTACACCGCCATACAATTCCCAATCTGTATCTATCTTTTTAGTAAATTGAATATTTTGAATGCTGTACCATGGCGAAAATGCTGCTCTTGTATCATTTTCTCCTAGTAAGGGTAAGCGCATTGGTCCGTAAAGGTTTCCTGTGTAGTCTATAGTGAAACTAGGATTTAATTTGTAGGAGATAGACCAAACTCCACTGAAGCTCTCTGTTAACAATTGTCTCGTTCTAATAGCGTTTTCTGTGATGGAGACATCCATTAAAGTTGCCCCAAAATTCATAGATAATCCGTTGGTAAAGGTAATGTCTGTATTGAGTGAGATTCCTTTAGAAATAGAAAATCCATCTAAGTTTGCATAGATAATTTTATTAGAGTCGCTTTCGTAATCTGGTAAAATTCGGTTGTCAAAATAGGTGTAGAAAATACTTGCATCTAAGTTGATAAAGGAATTTTCGGTAGTTATTTTCTTTACATAATTAATATTTGTATTCCAGGAAGTTTCAGGTTGCAATGCTCCTTCAAATTCAACCTCTCTCGCTCCGGTTAATGCCGCGTGATCTTCAGTGAAAATATTGGCGACTCTAAAACCATTTCCGATACTTATTCTTACGATATTGGCGTTGTCAATAGAGTTCCATTTGTAATTTAGTCTTGGAGAAAAAATACGCCCATGCAAGCTGTTGTAATCTAGTCTTGCGCCTAGTAGCAATTTGTGCTGTGCGTTGAGTGTAATTTCGTCTTGTGCAAAAATACCAGGTAGATGCGTTATTGATGCTTTGTTTGTGATGCCGTCATCTTCGAAAGTTGCAAAGGTGTTGTCATCATAAAAGGTATACCTGTAGGCCAAGCCTATTAATACATCATGTTTTTCTGTTATTTTTTTGTTATAAACAAATTGACCAAAAGCAATGAATTGTTCTGCATCATAAGCATCTGTTCCGTAAAAGGAGTCTTGATTATGCCCATTGGCACTAAATTGGAAATTGATGTTTTCTGAGGTTGGTAGTTCATAGGTTCCAAAAGTTTCCCATCTGCTGGTGTAGATGCTTTCACCGTATTTTATATCACTTCCTCTGAATTTTTTCTCCCAATCTAATTCACCTCCCCAGCGATCTTCATATACGTAGCGCCCCGCAATGGTAAATACTTTATTGTTTGTTCTTTCGATGTTTATTTTATTGAAAATAGAAATTCTATTTTGTAAGGTTAAATCAGTAAAATTGTCATTATTCTTATCAATTCTATTTTGAAAGTTGAAGTAATTAATACCGAGTAAACCTTCTACTTTGTTGGATGCTTTATAGCGTATGCCAATATCTGTGTTTACTTCTCCCCAAGAACTTGTATACACATCGCTTGTTAAGACGGGTGCGTTTTCAGGTTTTTTAGTGATGATGTTTATGATTCCACCAACGGCTTCAGAGCCATATATTGTGGATGCTGGTCCTTTTACAACTTCTACCCTTTCTATAAGGGCCTGAGGTATTCCTGTTAAGCCGTACACCGTAGAAAGTCCGCTAACAATTGGCATTCCGTCTATCAAAACAAATGTATATGGCCCTTCTAGTCCATTAATATGGATGTCTCCCGTATTGCACACGTTGCAGTTCAGTTGCGGTCGAACACCATTTACATTTTGCATAGATTCAAAAACTGAAGGAGTAGGGTTTTTCTTAAAAAAAG
>JBELDQ010000028.1:0-11582 GCA_042094215.1 Polaribacter sp.
TTTAATCAATCTTATTTCTCATCTATATTTTATAGTTTTATCAAAAATCTATTTGGTATGAGGAAGCTCGTTATTTTATTTTTTATTGTTTTTGTACAGCAAACTTGTTTTTCTCAATTTTTAAAGAATCATAAGAGTGTAAAAGCGTATGACGGCTATTTTAACTTTTATTATGACAGTGGCAAAGACAAAGTATATTTAGAGATTCAGAAATTAGAAAAGGAGTTTTTATATGTGAATTCCTTATCTGAGGGAGTTGGTTCCAACGATATTGGTTTGGATAGAGGGAAGTTAGGTGCTGGTGTTGTTGTTTTTTTTAGAAAGGCAGGCAATAAAATTTTACTGGTACAACCCAATTTGAAATACCGTGCTTTAACTGAGAATACGGAAGAGAAAAAATCGATTACCGAAGCTTTTGCAAAATCTGTTCTTCATGGTTTTGTTATTGAAGAGGAAAAGAACGGCGTGTATTTGGTAGATGCAACTCCGTTTTTTATGCAAGACACCTTCGGTGTGGCCAATACCTTATCAAGAAACGGTGAAGGAAACTATTCTTTAGATAGGTCTCGATGTGCTTTTAATTTATCGAGAACCAAAGCATTTGAAAAAAATGTTGAGTTTGATGTGCTGCTAACTTTTAAAGGAGAGCCAAAAGGGATGCACTTGTCTTCTGTAGTTCCAAATGCGAATGCCGTAACAATCTTCCAGCATCATTCGTTTGTGGCATTGCCAGATGATCAATACAAGCCTCGGGTTTTTGATCCAAGAGCAGGTGGGTATCCAATGTCTTTTATGGACTATGCTTCACCGGTAAATGAGTCCATCGTTAAGCGGTACATTTATCGTCATAGATTGGAAAAGAAAAGTCCGAATGCGGCGATGAGTGAGGCCGTTGAGCCAATTATTTACTATTTAGATCCAGGGACCCCAGAACCCATAAGGTCTGCTTTGCTAGATGGTGCGAGGTGGTGGAATCAGGCTTTTGAAGCTATTGGCTACATAGATGCTTTTCAGGTTAAAATGTTACCTAAAGATGCAGATCCATTAGATTTGAGATACAATGTAATTCAATGGGTACACAGATCAACTCGTGGCTGGAGTTATGGAGGTAGTATTTCTGATCCGAGAACAGGTGAAATCATCAAAGGTCATGTGAGTTTAGGCTCTCTTAGAATACGACAAGATTTTTTGATTGCCCAAGCATTGCAAGCTCCTTACCTAACAACTGTTGCACAAGATACATTTGCATTAGAAATGGCCTTAGACCGAATACGTCAGTTGTCTGCGCATGAAGTTGGGCATACGTTGGGTTTTGCACATAATTTTGCAGCAAGTACGAATAATCGAGCTTCGGTGATGGATTATCCCCATCCTAAATTTTCAATGAAAGATGGAGCAATTGATTTTTCTAATGCCTATGCTGCTGGAATTGGCGCATGGGACAAGGTAGCTGTTGCTTATGCGTATCAGCAATTTACTGCGAATGAACCTCAAGAATTACAAAAAATTTTGACAACTGCCTTTTCAAAAGGATTGCGCTATTTGTCAGATCAAGATGCAAGACCATTGGGCAGTGCCCATGCCTATGCGCATCTATGGGACAATGGGAAAAGCGCTGCAGATGAGTTAAAATTGGTCTTAGAGATTCGACAAAAATCAATTTCAAAATTTTCTCCAGATCATATCAAATCAGGTCAACCTTATTCAGTATTAGAAGATGTATTTGTTCCGCTTTATTTTATGCATAGGTATCAAGTGGAAGCTGTTTCTAAAGTTATTGGAGGTTTGGATTATAACTATGCTGTGAAAGGAGGAGGTCAAACGGTTGTTGAACGAGTTTCAGGTGTTGAAGAACGGAGAGCTTTAGAAGCGATGTTGACTAGTATAGCGGTTGAAACCTTAGCAATACCAATCGAAAAACTACATCTCTTTCCTCCTAGAGCGCTAGGATTCCCAAGAACTAGGGAGTCTTTCAAAAGTAAAATAGGTTCAGAATTTGATCCGTATGGGGCGGTTGAAACAGCTTCTGACTTATCACTTCGCTTGTTGTTGCACCCGCAACGAGCAGCTCGATTGATACTTCATAAAAGTTTAGATTCGTCACAGTTAGGACTGGTTGAGTTGATTGATGAAGTTATAAGAAAAACTTTTAAAGTAGTACATGAGAACAGGTATAATCAGGAATTACAGCATGTCATAAATAGGCAGGTATTGTCTCATTTGTTTTCATTGGCTGCGCAGCAATCAATTTATAGGCAAGTTCAGGCAATTGTCAATTACAAATTGGATGAGTTAGCGTCTTGGTTACGTTCCCAAAAATACGATGGAACTCAGCATATGTACACCTTAGATATTTTAAAGTCAATAGGTGATTTTAAGAAATCACCCCAGCAATACAAACACATAAAATCACCCAAAATTCCTGATGGTTCTCCCATAGGAATGGAATAAATACAATTTAAATGACGATAAATTTAATTAGCGATACGGTAACACGACCGTCGAAAGAAATGTTAGATGTTATGATGACTGCAAGTGTAGGAGACGATGTCTTTAAATCGGATCCTACAGTGAATGCGTTACAAGAAAAAGCAGCAACACTTTTTGGAATGGAAGACGCCTTGTTCTTTCCCTCTGGCACCATGGCAAATCAAACAGCCATAAAACTACATACACAGCCAGGAGATAGGATGTTTTGCGATAAATGGGCGCATGTCTATAATTATGAAGGAGGAGGTGCTGCATTTAATTCTGGTGTAACTTCTCATTTATTGGATGGAAAAAGAGGTATGTTCTCTGCGCAACAGCTAAAAGAGGCTGTTGGAGGAAGAGCAGATATTCATGTGCCATACAATCGGTTGGTTTGTATAGAAAACACCACAAATAAAGGAGGTGGTGCTTGTTGGGATTTTGAAGAGTTAAAAAAGATTCACAAGATTTCCGAAGAACACAATTTAGCTTTTCATTTAGATGGTGCTAGATTGTTTAATGCCTTGGTAGCAAAAAATGAATCGCCACAACAATACGGACAGCTTTTTGATACCATTTCAATATGCTTATCTAAAGGATTAGGTGCGCCAGTAGGGTCTATATTACTTGGTTCTAAAGCCCATATTGCAAAGGCATTGCGTGTGCGCAAGTTGTTTGGCGGAGGTATGCGTCAAGCAGGATATTTGGCAGCAGCTGCCATCTATGCTTTGGATCATAATATTGATCGTTTAGCAGATGATCATCGGAGGGCTAAGGAGATAGGAAAGGTATTGGCAACCTGCTCTTATGTGAAAAAAGTAGAGCCGATTGAAACAAATATTGTTATTTTTTATGTTCGTGACGAGATTGATCCGATGGAGTTTATAGCTAAAATGGAGTCTAAAGGCATCTTGTTAATCTCTATGGGGCAAGGGAAAATTAGAATTGTGACACATCTCGATTTTAATGATGAAATGCAAGATAGGTTGCTTGTTGAGCTTAGATCATTTGAATAAAAAAAACCTCCATAATTGGAGGTTTTTTTTATAAATGTTCTAGACTGTGCAGTTCAGTATAGTTTTTTTGTAGTTTTTTTAATAGACTCCCATAGATCACTTTGTAGAATAGCCATAAAATTAATAACATGATTAGAAGTGCTATGATTTGGGTGATTAAGCTAACAGATATTAAGGTGTTTATGTCAACATTTAATTGTTGAGGATTTAACGTTTTAACAAGCATTTCATGGTTTGTAAACATAACCGAATTAGCAATTACGGAAACGAGTGCAAATCCACCTAAATTATAATAGACATAATATTTCACTGTTTTACGAACACGCAATATATTACTCATTAGTTTTTTTGTATTGTCTAGAGCGGAGACATGCATGTAATTTTTGTAGAAAAGCACTAAAAACAAAACGACTACTATATAATGTAATATCATGTAATAGTTCAAAAAGTTTAGGAGGTTAAAATCGTTGTAGATTTTTATGTAGTCATCAGGAACCATTAATTGCAATCCAAACCAGAATGCGACTTCCAAAATACCTATAATGAAAATCCACTTTGCCACCGATGATGATTTTGATTGTGCCATCTTATAAATATCAACTTTAGAAACAGCTTTTGTTTCCATTGGTTGATTTTCCCACGACTCTTTGTATTTATCTAAATCCATAATTATGGGTTTAATATGTTCTTTAATTTCTCTTTCGCTCTATTCATTTTAACTCTCGCGTTCACTTGTGTAATACCTAATGTTTCTGATATCTCCTTGTAAGGCTTGTCTTCTAGGTAGAGAAAAATAAGCGCTTTGTCAATATCGTTTAATTTATGAATTGCTTTGTAGAGGGCTTTCAGCTGAATTTCTTCTGTATCATCATATTCACTTGATTTTATTTTGTAACTAAAATCATCAATGTCTTGGGTTTTAATGTTTCGTGATGATTTTCTATACAGTGAAATGGCAGTATTCAGTGCAACTCTGTACATCCAGGTGCTAAATTTAGAATCACCTCTAAATTTCCCATAGTTTTTCCATAGCTGTATCACTACTTCTTGAAACAAATCATTGTGCGCATCTTTATTTGTAGTGTAAATTCTACATACTTTATGCACAATATTTTGATTTTGCTCAAAATCCAATAAAAATTTAGATTCTAAATCTTTCTTCAAGGGAGTTGATTGTTAGTTTAACTTTATTTGTCGGCCAAAAGTAGAAAATGTTACATGAATCTTCAATATTATTTGCAATTTAAATGAAATTTGTATATTTGTTTAATTAAAACTTTTAAAGAGTGAACAATTTAAAGGCTAACTTTACCATAAAAGATCTTGAGAATCTTTCAGGTATCAAAGCACATACGATTCGAATATGGGAGAAGAGGTACCAGTTATTGAAGCCTCAAAGGTCTAATGGTAACATAAGATATTACGACACATACAGCCTTTTGAAGTTGTTAAATGTCTCGCTACTGAATAAAAATAAATACAAAATTTCCAAAATTGCAGAACTATCTGACGATGCAATAGTTTTAATTGCTAGGGAAATTTCTAGTAAAAGCGCTGTGGTGGATGATGGAGTGAATTCTTTTAAGATGGCAATGTTTAGTTTTGATCAAATGTTATTTAATCAAACATACAATCAGTTTTTAATTAATAAAACCTTTAGAGAATTGTTCGTTGATGTTTTTGTTCCTTTACTAAATCAGATTGGTTTGATGTGGCAAACGAACGCTTTAACGATTGCTCATGAGCATTTTATATCAAGTTTAATTACCCAAAAAATACAGGTAAATACAGAGAAAGTGCAACAGAGTGTTTTAGTCGATGACGCAGAAGTGTATGTGTTGTTTTTGCCAGAGAATGAGATACATGAGCTAGGGTTGTTGTATTTAAACTATGAATTGTCTCTGCGTTCGAAGAAGACGATTTATCTAGGTCAAAGTATGCCATTAGAAAATTTAAAGATTTTAATGTCTACGTACCCTAAAATCGTATTCGTTTCCTCATTTACGGTATCTCCGGTTCCGGCAAAGTTAACAAGTTATTTAGAAACCATGGATGCACTGCTGAGTGGAACGAATCATAGCTTTCAAGTGTTTGGTTTTCGGGTTGAAAATTTGGATGCAAAACAATTTAAATCATCATTTTCTTTCTTTCCAAGTTTGGAGCGTATTGTTACTTCTTTATAATTCTTTTTTAAAATTTTGTTATGTTTAATTAAATTGTATATTTGTTAAACAAAATGAAGAAACATATACAAATTATAGGTTCGGGGTTTTCATCACTTTCTGCGGCATGTTATTTAGCAAAGGCTGGACATGATGTAGTGGTGTATGAAAAGAATGCCACAGTAGGTGGTAGAGCAAGGCAGTACATAAAGGAAGGTTTTACTTTTGATATCGGTCCAACTTGGTATTGGATGCCAGATGTTTTTGAGAGGTTTTTTAAAGATTTTGAGAAGAGTCCTTCAGATTACTACGAATTAGATCGTTTGGATCCAGCGTATCAGGTCTATTTTTCAGAATTAGAATCAATTATTATATCTGGAAAGCTCAAAGAAATCTTTGAAGCATTCGAGAATGAAGAGCAGGGTAGTTCCAGGCATTTAAAAGAATTTTTAGATTCTGCCAAGTTCAACTACAACGCTGCAATGACAGAATTGGTTTACAGGCCAGGAGTTTCAATTGTAGAATTGATCACGCCAGAAACAATAAGTAGGGTCAATCAATTTTTTTCGACAATCAGAAAGCAAGTAAGGAAAAAAATCAAAAGTCAAAAATTAATTCAAATTCTTGAGTTTCCTGTTCTTTTTCTTGGTGCAAAACCAAGTAATACACCTGCATTTTACAATTTCATGAACCATGCAGACTTTGGTTTGGGGACATGGCATCCTAAGGGAGGTATGTACAAAGTTGTTGAAGGAATGACTACGTTAGCGTCAAGTCTGGGTGTTGTGTTTAAAACGAATGCTAATGTCGAAGAGATTCGTGTTGATGCTAATGGTAAAGCAATCGGTTTGGTTGTAAATGATGTGTTTATTGCCTCAGATTTAGTGCTGAGTGGTGCAGATTATCATCATTCAGAAACCTTATTGCCAACGAAGTATAGACAGTATTCCGAGCGTTATTGGAGCAAAAAGGTGTTTGCACCGTCTTCTTTACTTTTTTATGTTGGTTTTTCTAAGAAATTGAAAAATGTATCGCATCATACCTTGTTTTTTGATACTGATTTTGACGAACATGCACGTACGATATACGACGATCCTTCGTGGCCAACGAAACCGCTTTTTTATGCTAGTTTTCCAAGTATTACAGATGCTACAGCAGCTCCAGATGGAAAAGAAGCTGCTACTTTTTTGATTCCTTTAGCACCAGGATTAGAAGATACAGAAGCGTTGAGAGAGAAGTATTTTGATTTGATAATTGATAGGTTAGAAAAGTTGACTGATCAGCCTGTTCGGGATTCAATTTTATTTAAAAAGTCCTATTGTGTAAACGATTTTGTCAAGGATTACAATTCCTATAAAGGAAATGCATATGGGTTGGCTAATATTCTTACCCAAACAGCCTTTTTAAGACCAAAAATAATGAGTAAAAAAGTTGATAATTTGTATTTTACAGGACAGTTAACAGTACCAGGTCCTGGTGTGCCTCCGGCATTGATATCGGGTAAAATTGTGTCAGATTTAATTATGAAAAACATTTAAAAATGAAAAAACTTTTCGATCAAATATCTAGTGATTGTAGTAGATTGGTTACAAGGAAATACAGTACCTCCTTTTCTTTAGCAGTAAAAATGCTATCACCTACTATTAGGGGAGCTATCTATAATATTTATGGTTTCGTTCGTTTTGCCGATGAGATTGTTGATAGTTTTCACAGTTATGACAAAGAAAGACTTATCAAAAAATTTGAATCTGATTATTACGAGGCTTTAGAAGATGGTATAAGTTTAAACCCAATTTTAAATGCCTTTCAGCAGACAGTTACCGACTACCAAATACCGAATGACCTTGTGCAAGCTTTTTTGAAAAGTATGAAGGCAGATTTGCACAAAGCTGAATATAAAACACAAAAAGAGTACGAAGACTATATCTATGGTTCTGCCGATGTTGTTGGTTTAATGTGTTTAAAAGTCTTTGTAGATGGGGATGATGTTAAATATGAGCAGTTGAAAGATCCCGCTATGAGGTTGGGTTCGGCCTTCCAAAAGGTGAATTTTTTACGAGATTTAAAAGATGACTTTGAGAATTTGGATAGGTCTTATTTTCCTAATATAGATTTGAAAGATTTTAACAACCAAGCGAAGGTTGAAATAATAAGAGAGATAGAAGAAGATTTTGAGGTAGCGTTTAGAGAAGGGGTTATAAAATTGCCTGTAGAGGCTAAATTTGGTGTGTATGTGGCTTACAGGTATTATAAAAGATTGTTAAAGAAAATACACAATACACCATCGTCAGAAATCTTAGAAACTAGAATTAGAATTTCAAATCCAATGAAGATTAATTTATTGGCTCGAAGTTTTGTGAAGTATAAATTAAATTTAATTTAATCGAATGATGTTTGTTTTTACCACGATAGCGACTTTTCTAATTATGGAAGGAATTACTTGGTGTACACATAAGTATGTAATGCATGGATTTGGTTGGTATCTGCATGAAGATCACCATCAACCAGGATACCCACACGTATTCGAAAAGAATGATGCGTTCTTCGTTGTTTTTGCTGTTCCAAGTATGTTATTATTTTATTTTGGGATACGACCTGAATTGAACTTCTTGTTTTTTATAGGGCTCGGTATTTTACTGTATGGTTTAGCCTATTTTTTGGTACATGATGTGTTGATTCATAGGAGGTTTAAATGGTTTAGAAATACCAATAGTCGTTATTTAAAAGGGTTAAGGAAAGCACATAAAATACACCATAAACATATGGGGAAGCCAGATGGAGAGTGTTTTGGGATGTTGTTTGTTCCTTTTAAATATTTTAAGAAACCAAAGATATAATGTATTTGTATTTATTGTTGAACTTAGGATCATTTAGTATTCCGTTTATGTACTCATTTCATAAAAAAATGAGGTTCATCAAACAATGGAAATCAATGCTCATGTCTATCACTGTTGTTGGGTTGTTTTTTATCATATGGGATGTGGTGTTTACAGCAAATGGAATTTGGGGATTTAATGATGCATACCATTTGCCACTTGTAATTGGAGGTTTACCATTAGAAGAAATTTTGTTTTTCTTTTGTATACCATATGCGAGCGTTTTTATTCATTACTCGCTTGCTTATTTTAAACCAGAGTTACTAGTGTCTCCAAAGTATACGAAGAGGTTAACGATATGGTTGCTTTTAACTGTGATTGCGGTACTAGTTTTTAATTATGACAAGTGGTATACGTTGGTGAACTACAGTTTATTAATAGTTTCACTGCTATTGGGCTTAAAGTATGGTTTAGAGTTGTTAAGAAGATTTTATATCTCCTTTGTCATTATTCTAATCCCCTTTTTTATAGTGAATGGAATTTTGACAGGTAGCTTTATTGCAGAGCCTGTTGTTTGGTACAACAATAGTGAAAATTTAGGCATTAGATTGTTTACAATCCCTTTAGAGGATATAGGCTATGCTTTTAATATGCTTTTTTTAGTTGTTTTATTGAATGAACGACTAAAAAAAATCAATGTAGCGAAAGCGCTACGATAATAATAAAACGAAATCAATGATTTCGAATAGAATACATAATAATGAAGAAAAAAATACTACTTTTTTTATTGTTCCTAGTCACCAACTTTGGTGCATTGGGTTTAGGAGTCCTTTTAATGAATAACGGATCTACGTCGGAGTGGTATTATAACTTAAATAAAGCGCCTTGGAGTCCGGAAGGATGGGTTTTTGGTGCAGCATGGTTTAGCTTAATGTTTTGTTATTCTATATACATGGCGAACTTGGTTTTGCACTATGAAATTCCAAATACAAGTCTTATTGTTTTGTATGTAGTGCAATGGTGCCTGAACGTTAGTTGGAATTATATATTTTTTAACCAACACATGACAGTATTCGGTTTGATTGTAATCGTGAGTCTTTGGTTGTTGGTGGGTTATTTCGCATGTAATTTCTTAAAAACTTTAAAATATAGAACGATTTTTATTGCACCCTATTTAATTTGGATGACGATTGCTATGAGTTTGAATCTATATATAGTAATACATAATTAGTACTTAAATATTATACATATGACGACAGTAAATTTAATCGAAAGGGCTATTGAGTTTGAAGAAAATCATAAGTCATTTAAAACAAGAAATGAACGTATTATTGCCACTAGAAGGGCAAAGGAAATTGTTTTATCACTGAATGATATTTATAAGCAAAATAAAGATCAGAATTTGATGAAAATAATGAAGAGAATTACACTTATCAAGCAAAAGTTAGAAAAGAGATTGAAAGGAAGGTTGTCTTAATTTTAAAATGAGTGGTATGAGATGGTTTTGTTTCTTATTAGTTTTTTTTAGTTTAAACAGTGACATTGTGATATTTGATAAGCAAAAGAGTTCGGCTAAATGGTTTACCACCAATGACGATGTTATGGGTGGTGTATCAACCTCCTCTATGCGAAGACTTTCTAATGGCTCTGCCCTTTTTTCAGGGACGGTGTCTACGGCTAATAATGGTGGTTTTGCTATGGTTCGACTGCCATTGAATACGAAACTGGGAGAAGGGAATTCAAAGATAATTCTAACACTCAAAGGTGATGGCAAGAAATATCAATTTCGAATTAAGTCAAAGAGGTATCAACGCTATTGGTATGTGCAAACATTTCAGACGAGCAACACGCTGCAAGATATAGTATTGCCCTTAGAGGATTTTTACCCGGCTTTTAGAGGTTATCGGTTGAATTCAAGTAATTTTTCGGCAAATCAACTGAAAGAAATTGCGGTTCTCATTGGTAATAAAAAAGATGAATCCTTCGCATTAGAGATTGAAAAAATTATAATACAATAAAAAATGAAAATACTTAAAGTTTTACTAGTTATGGGTTTATTTAAAATGACTGTTCCGAATGATTCCAATGGCGCTAAGCAGTCTATTTACGATTTGAAGATAGATGGCATAGATGGTGTGGCGTTGGATTTAAATCAATTTAAAGGGAAGAAAATACTGTTTGTTAATGTTGCCTCAAAATGTGGTTTTACAAAGCAGTATGATGGTTTACAAGAGTTGTATGATACCTATAAAGAGAAGCTCGTTGTGATTGGCCTTCCATGCAATCAGTTTGGTGGTCAAGAGCCGGGTTCTGAGGCTGATATTCAATCATTTTGTAGGCTCACCTATGGTGTAGAATTCCCCATGACAGAAAAGGTTGATGTAAAAGGAGGTAAGCAGCATCCAGTGTATCAGTGGTTAACATCAAAAGATAAAAACGGAGTAAAAAGCTCTTCTGTAAAGTGGAATTTTCAAAAATATTTAGTAGATGAAAATGGTAATTTAATCGATGTGTTTTATTCGATGACAAAGCCTATGAGTAAAAAGATTACGAAGTATTTGAACTAGTATGATAGCTATTACTAAGCACTCCGGGATTTATACCTTAGAGGCAACTCAAGAACTAGATATTTCTCTTAATACTGCCTGGGATTATTTCTCATCTCCTGCGAATTTATCAAATATAACACCACCAGAGATGGGTTTTAATATCACCTCTAAAGTCGATAAAAAGGCCTACCAAGGTCAGATAATCACCTATAAAGTTTCACCTTTTCCATTGGTTAAAATGAATTGGGTTACTGAGATTACTTCAGTTAAGGAACGAGCGTTTTTTATAGATGAGCAGCGTTTTGGACCCTATTCCATGTGGCACCACGAGCACTATTTTGAAGAATTGCCCAATGGAAAAACATTAATCAAAGATAAAGTGTCTTATAAAATACCCTTAGGTATTTTGGGTCATATAGCCCAAGTATTGTTTGTGAAAAAACAGCTAATCGAAATCTTTTCATTTCGTTTCAAAAGATTAAATGAATTGTTCCCAGATGCATAAAATATCTTTCTTTTGGTTTCGTAGAGATTTGAGGTTGCAAGACAATAAGGGATTGTTTGAAGCCT
>JBELDQ010000028.1:11682-13864 GCA_042094215.1 Polaribacter sp.
TTTTGGTTTCGTAGAGATTTGAGGTTGCAAGACAATAAGGGATTGTTTGAAGCCTTAAAATCAGGGCATAAAGTAGTTGCGTTGTTTGTTTTTGATAGTGAGATACTAGATAAGTTACCAATCAATGATGCTAGAGTCACTTTTATTCATGATACTTTAGAGCAAATGAATCAAGAACTGAAACGACATGGTGCATCGCTCCTGATAAAAAAAGGGAATCCTTTAGACGTTTGGAAAGAGCTGATGGATGAACATCAAATACATGGGGTTTATGCAAACAAAGATTATGAGCCTTACGCGATTCGTAGAGATCAACAAATGCAGCAACTATTAGAGGCAAATGAAATACACTTTTATACTTGTAAAGATCAGGTGATATTTGAAGAGTCAGAAATTGTTAAAAAGGATGGTAAGCCTTATACGGTATATACCCCTTATAAGAATAAATGGTTACAGCATTTTGAGGATGAGCGTGACTTACAAGATTTTGAAATTACTTTTGATCATTTTGAGAGATGTTCGTTTCAATTTCCATCATTAGAAACAATAGGATTTGAAAAGTCGTCTATCAAAGTAAAACCATATGATTTCTCAGCACTTGGTGAGTACGATTTGGTCAGAGACTATCCATCTAAGGATAAAACTTCATCTGTATCTCCGCATTTACGTTTTGGATTGGTGAGTGTGAGAAAAATGGTATTGTTGGCATTAGACACAAATGAAACTTTTTTAAGTGAATTGATTTGGCGTGAGTTTTTCATGCAAATCCTATTTCATTTTCCAGATGTTGTAGTGCATAATTTTAAACGGAAGTACGATACTGTTATTTGGCGAAATAGCGAAGAGGAGTTTCAAAAATGGTGTAAAGGAGAAACGGGCTACCCTTTTGTAGATGCAGGTATGCGTGAACTGAATGAAACAGGCTATATGCATAACAGAGTTCGAATGATTGTAGCAGGTTTTCTATGCAAACATCTCTTAATTGATTGGCGATGGGGAGAGGCATATTTTGCTGAGAAATTGTTAGATTATGATTTGTCTGCGAACAATGGGAATTGGCAATGGGCTGCAGGTACCGGATGTGATTCCGCTCCTTATTTTAGGATATTTAATCCAATAGAGCAAGTGAAAAAGTTTGATAAAGAGTTAAAATATATCAATAAATGGGTGAAAGATTTTAATGAAATCACCTATCCTATGCCTATGGTTGATCACAAATTCGCCAGGGAAAGAGCCTTAACTACCTACAAAAAAGGATTGCAATAGCTATTCTTACAATTCATCCTTAAAATATGACATTTCGGTTTCTTTTGGTTCTGAGAATTCGATGCTTCATGTATATTTGACCTATCATTATAAAAAATGGAGAGATGAAATTGATGACGTTCATTTGTACATTGTTATGTGGGGCATACGCCTTTGCAAACTCACAGAGTACAGAACCCTTAGATAAAAGAACAATTACCGTATTCGTTCCGAATATTGGAAGCAACAAAGGACTTGTGATTTATTCGTTGTATGGAGAGGACGGCTTCGTGAGTCCTCCTGTTCAAAATATGACAAGCCATGTGATTGATAGAAAAAGTCAAGTCGTTTTTAGAGACGTGTCTCCTGGAGAATATGCCATTGTTTGTTATCATGATTCGAACACGAATGGCCGTATGGATTTTAGTCCAAATGGCAGAGCTCTTGAAGATTACGGAGTTTCTAACAATCCAATGAGTTATGGTCGTCCTGAATATGAGACCGCAAAATTTATAGTTTCTCAGAATAATGTAACTTTAGAAATTAATTTTTAAGTAAAGCACAACGTATTCGTTATGAGCACTAAAAACAATGTATTGGCAAAAAGGAAAGTCATTGAATCAGCAGTAATGTCCTTAAAAATCACGCTGGTATTTGGGATAGTATCTTTGTTGATTCAGCAGAATTTTGATCTGAAATCAATTGGAATGAACTTTTTGTTTTCGGGCATGTATTCTTTTGGTTTGGGTATGGGTAATTCGATTCTTAATGAGTACTTAAGTTCAAGATGGAGTTGGATTACACAGACAAATCAGCGGGTTGCTGCAGGGGTAATCGGAACAATTTTGTATAGCGTTTGTATTGTTTTATTGATTCATTACATCATGTACTGTTTGTTTTTAGGCTATGCTGTTGGAAGTCTGTTTGAAGGAACCTT
>JBELDQ010000028.1:13964-15735 GCA_042094215.1 Polaribacter sp.
TTAGAGCAAAGAAATAAAGAATTAATTCCATTGTCTGAAGAGTTGAACTTTGCAAGGACCTATATGGAATTGTTACAAATGCGTTTCGAGGATGCCATTCAGTTTGAGATACCTAAAGAAATTTCTAATGAGGACTTAAAAATAGTACCACTCTCTTTGCAATTATTGCTAGAGAATGCAGTGAAACACAATGTCGTTTCTTCCAGCAAGCCCTTAGTCATAAAGATTTTTGAAGATGGCGGTAATTTAATTATTGAAAACAATATCAATCATAAAGAAGCCATAGGGCCGAGCACCAAGGTGGGATTGAGAAATATACTCGATAGGTACAGTCTGCTTACCAAAAGAAGTGTCATGGTTACAAATGATAAAGTCATATTTAAAGTAAGCCTGCCATTATTAACTAAAAATAATACCAATATGATACACAGAGAAGAAATACAGAATTCTAGTTATGTAAGAGCGGTAGAGAAGGTAGAGAAATTAAAAGATTTTTACCAAAATGCATTGTCGTATTGCCTTGTAATCCCGTTTTTAATATTTATTAATTTGACATTTTCACCACAATTTCAGTGGTTTTGGTTTCCAATGTTTGGTTGGGGTGTCGGGGTGGTATTTCATGCATTAGACGTGTATAATTACAATCCTTTTTTAGGAAGTAATTGGGAGAGTAAAAAAATACAGGAATTAATGAATGAAGAGGAAGAATCTTCGAATTGGGAATAACATGACGGAATTAAATTTTAAAGAAGAAAACGCATATCTTCAAGCTAAGAAAAGAGTTAAAGAGATCAAAGGGTTTTATGTGCACTTGGCAGTGAGTGTCTTGTCGGGGCTACTCATCGTGTTCGTTAACCTGAAATTTACTCCTGGGTATCACTTTTTCTGGTTCGCTTTGGGAGGGCTTGCAATACCACAACTCATTCACGGAATTATCGTGTTTGGTTTCCGTAAATTTGGTTTGGGAAGAGATTGGGAACAAAAAAAGATGCATCAGATAATGACAAGAGGAGATGAAAAAAACAAGCAGATCAAGGGAAATAGAGCTATGGGAGCAACCTATCACAAAGAACAACAGTATTTAAAAGCAAAACAACAGGTAGCTAAGATCAAGTCTTTTTATGCAGGAGTCATTGGGTACTGTCTGGTAATTCCTTTTTTAATTTTCGTAAATCTAAGCACTTTTCCTCAACTTCATTGGTTTTGGTTTCCTGCTTTCGGATGGGGATTAGGGTTGATTTTTCAGGGGGTACATACTTTTAATTACACTCCGTTTTTGGGTAAAGGATGGGAAGAAAATCAAATGAAGCGCTTCATGGAAGAAGAGCAAAAACAGATAAACAAGAAATAATATAGAGATATGGAAGAAGGAAGAGAATCAATGGAAGCACTGAGATATGCACGTGCAAAGAAACGAGTAGAAAAAATAAAAGGTTTCTATGTTCATTTTTCGGTATATGTAGTGGTGAATCTATTTTTAAGCGGTATCATTATTTATGGTTTGACCTATGACGAAGGAGACTCATATAGCGATGCCTTTTCTAATTTTGGTGTTTATTCGACATGGATTTTTTGGGGGATTGGTGTGCTGTTTCATTGGTTAGGTGTTTTTGGATTTAATTCTGTATTAGGAAAAAATTGGGAAGAAAGGAAGTTAAAAGAAATTATGGATAGGGAAGAGCAAATGCAAAAGAAAAATGGATTTTAGAAGCACAAAAGAATTGGATTATGAAATGGCCAGAAAAAGAGTGGAACAGCTCAAAGGTTATTA
>JBELDQ010000029.1:0-15483 GCA_042094215.1 Polaribacter sp.
TCAAAGCAATGAAACAAAATTAATTGTCAGGGCAATACGTTGTAATGATATTTTATATGTAATTATTTATATGTTAACCAATTACATTGGGGTAAATATATAAAAAAAAAACAAAATACACACCATAGGTTGTATTTTTTTTAGAATTATGTCCGAAAACTCATGATTTTGGGTGTTAAAAATATTCGATCTTACAATATATCTACTCTTGTCTTCACTCCATTTACAGTTCGTAAGAGATGTAATGTGTTTTCATTTTTCAAGGCTGCTGGCAGTTGACTATTGGGCCAGTTTTGAAAACTCACTGGTCGCACCCAACGTTGAATTGAATGCACGCCTACTGCAGTAAAACGCGCATCAGTAGAAGCCGGATAGGGCCCACCATGCTGCATCGAAGGACATACCTCAACTCCTGTAGGCACACCATTAAAAATGATTCTTCCGACTCTATTTTGCAATAGCTGCACTAGGTTTTCATGAACTAACATTTCTTCATGTGTTGCAATGATGCTGCCTGTTAATTGCCCTTCTAGCTGCTGTAAAACAGCTTCTAGTTCGGTGCTATTTTCACATACCACCAATAACGAAAACGGACCAAACACCTCTCGGTGTAATGTTGGCTTTTTTAAAAATACGCCTCCTGACACTTCTGCGAGTAGTTGGCCTGCATAGTTTTGAGGAAGCTCTTCTGTAGCGCTTGCCAACACTTCCAATCCTTCTTGAGCAAGGGCGTTTTCTTTTCCTTTTTCATAGGCTTCATAAATGTTTGGATGCAGCATACAGCTAGGTGTTTGCTTTTTTATTTCTTGAGCTAACTGCTGTTTGAATTCATCCAACTCGGCTCCTTTAACACCGAGCAACAATCCTGGATTGGTACAAAACTGTCCGGCACTCAGTGTAATAGAGGCTGCTAATGTTGTTGCCCAATATGCTGCTTTCTCTTGCAAGGCTTTTGGCAATAGCAGCACTGGATTTACAGAACCCATTTCTCCAAAAAACGGAATCGGCTCGGGTCTTTGCATGGCCAGATCAAACAGAGCTCTTCCTGCTCGAATGCTTCCAGTGAAACCAACTCCTTTAACCTTTGGATGCTGTACCAAGAATTGTCCTACTTCTATACCACTGCTATTTAAATTCGAAAAAACCCCCTCTGGCATGCCTGTTTTTTTTGCTGCTTTTACCACTGCTGAAGCCATCAATTCTCCGGTACCTGCATGCATTGGATGAGATTTAACAAGTACCGGACAACCTGCTGCCAATGCCGCAGCAGTATCTCCACCTGCAGTAGAATAGGCCAAAGGAAAATTAGCGGCTCCAAAAACAACAATAGGCCCTATAGCTACATGCATTTTTCGCAGGTCTACTTTTGCTATGGGTTGTCTTTCTGCTTGTGCCGTGTCAATAGTTGCCCCCACCCAAGAACCTTCCTCGAGCAACGCTGCAAATGCATTCAATTGCCCAAGGGTTCTATTGCGCTCTGCAACAGCTCTCCCTAATGACAATCCCGATTCTAAAGTATACATCTCTAATAAGGCATCTCCGAGTAGCATTATTTCATCAACAATAGCATTTAAAAAAACAGCTTTTTCTTTGCCTGTTTTTTTAGAATAACTTACAAATGCTTCCCAAGCCAAGGAGACAGCTTTATCGATTTCTTCTTTGCTTGCCTCAGTAATAAGATGGCTATTTTCTGCATTAGTCTTAGGATTGAACGTTCTAAAGTGAAGCTTCCCTTTGGCAGAACGTGTATAACCGATGTAATTTTCTCCTGTAATCATGTAAATAGAATTTCTTTTCAAAAACTCGTAAAAGCACCCAAAAAAAACTTTTTTGGTTTTAATCGCTTTCACCTTATTCGTACAAATGACGTATCAAGCCCACTTCATCAGTCGCGCTTTCATTTAAAAACATCATACCTCTCCGACATCATGTTTAAATCTTTTGTTCTTTCTTGTAGCTCGCTACTTATTCAATGGCGTATAAAATAGGCTTGCTCGGACTTGCATCATTTTCAAAGGGGGCAATCATTAAATTCAATACATACACCCCATCTTGCACCTCATTGGGTACGTAAATAAATTCGGTAATAGTTGCATCAAATCGAATGACTCCTTGAGTGTTCCAAAAAGCATTGTGCGCAAGTAGTTTCCCTTCATCCTCTTCTCTATCTACAGAAGGCAAATCTACAAGTAGATGTTTGATACCTTTCTCTCGAAGATATACAGCTGCTTCTTCCAAGAAATAAGGTGGATTGGTATGCGAGTATTGGGCCGATTTTTTATCTGCCAAATTCGGAATTGTACGAATCACAATCGCATCGCGTTTTTTATTCCCCAATGCAAATTGCACTTGTTTCTTTGTAATGATAAAATCTTCACCTCGCTTGGTAGGTGCTATGGTAACCACCTCTGCTAAAAAAAAGTATTGTTGCAAATGCGTATTCACAGAATGTACCTTTTCAGTGATGTGTCCCACACATTCAGTATGGGTAATGTGTGCATGTGGGTTAAATTGTATATTGTTAAAATTAATAGCAGCGCCTGCTGCAACGTTTATTTTTTTTCCTTCAAATTCTTCTGGAAAAATCTTTGGGTCTTCCACATACCAAGCATTTACATTTTGCTGAGTTACATCAATAGCAATGCTAATATCAATAGGGTTAGAAAGATCTATTTGAAAATTTCTTGAGTTGTATTTTATGGTAGCAATCATACTCAAAGATACTTAAATAATAAACAATTCACTAGCCAAACCATCTGCTAAAAATTTTCCTTTTTTGGTGGTTTTTAGGATCTCAGTAGGCGCCTGTACATCACCCATTTCCTGCATAGTAACAAGCAACAGCCCTTCATGAATAAATTTGTTTGCAGAAGCTAATAATTGTTTTTTGATAGCCACTCCAAAATCTTCTTCAACCTTTTGTAGTGAGACGCCCCAGATGGTTCTCAAACCCGTCATGACGTATTCATTAAATCGATCATTTACAGACAGTTCTTCGCTTTCATTGGGAAGTACGCCTTCTTTTAATGATTTTATATACTTGGCATTGTTGGCTATATTCCAACTGCGATGCGTTGCATTGAACGAATGTGCTGAAGGACCAATACCCAGATACTGCTTTCCTTGCCAATAGCTAGTATTGTGTTTGGAGAAATAGTTTGGTTTCCCAAAATTAGAAATCTCATAATGCACAAACCCTCGTTTTTCTGTTTCTGCTACTAAGATTTCAAAATGTGCTCTTGCTACTTGTTCATCAACATCTGTATAAGTTCCTTTTCTAATGAAAGACTCTAAGGCCGTTTTAGGTTCAACGGTAAGTGCATAACTAGAAATATGATTGATGCCAAAACTAAAAAGCGTTTGTAGGTTTTCTCTCCAACGTTCATTGGTCATGTTGGGCACGCCGTAAATCAAATCAACGGTAATATTATCGAAATGGCGCGCGGCTAGCGACAAGCATTTTTTTGCTTCATAGGCATTGTGAGCGCGATTCATCAGTTTCAAATCATCTTCAAAAAAAGACTGCACTCCTATGCTTAGTCGATTTACCGGACTCTCAGCCAGTTCAATAATTTTAGTCTCGTTCAAATCATCTGGGTTTGCCTCTAAGGTAATTTCGGGATGTTCAATGACTGTATAATGCGCTTGAATGGTTTGTATGAGTATCCGAATCTCTTGTGTATTCAATAAACTCGGTGTTCCTCCTCCAAAATAAATGGTTTCTATAGGTGTATTTTTCAACTCACTTTTTCGCAAGATCAATTCCTGTTGCATACGAGAAAGCAATTCGTCCTTCTTTTTTAATGAAGTAGAGAAATGAAAATCACAATAGGAACATGCTTTTTTGCAAAACGGTATGTGTAGATAAATTCCGGCCATAGTTTCAAGAGCTGTAAATAGCGAGATAGAAAATCATTTTAAAGATACGTTTTTTTGTTAAGGCCAGACAGCATCGATCACTGGTATTTCAAACAACGATTCACTTTGCAAACCTGACTCTTCAAAAAACATTAGGATTTTATTTTTTTTGGATTCTGTTTTACAAAACTCGCCCAACCACTGTAATTCTTGCCTCCAATTGTTTTTCCTGAATTGTAAAAATGACAGACTGCGGCAGCCAAACCATCGGTTGCATCAAGATTTTTTGGCAAGGTTTTCAAATTCAAGAGTGACTTTAGCATTAATGCCACCTGCTCTTTGGTTGCATTTCCATTTCCGGTAATGGCCATTTTTATCTTTTTGGGAAGGTATTCTGTAATTGGAACTTCTCGAGACAACCCTGCTGCCATGGCAACTCCTTGCGCTCTTCCTAACTTTAGCATTGATTGCACATTTTTACCAAAAAAAGGAGCTTCAATAGCTATTTCATCTGGATGATAGGTATCAATCAACTCTACCGTTCTTTCAAAAATGAGTTTTAACTTTAGATAATGGTCATCATACTTTTTCAAGAGCAACTCATTCATTTGAATGAATTCCATTTTTTTTCCAACAACCTTAATCAGTCCAAACCCCATAATGGTCGTTCCTGGATCAATGCCTAAAATAATTTTTTCTGTCTTCACCTATGCTTCTTAATTATTGATTTAGCAATACTAAACGCTGAGGCAATGTACTACTAATAGTTCTTATTGTTGTTCACATCACAATTCATTTAAAATTGTTTTCTTTGCAAGGAATGCAGCAAACCTATAAAAACAAAATTAAGCAATTCTTAGCCCTCGTTATCAAACTTTCTATAGTTATTGGCTGTGTCTATTTTACCTATATGAAACTCACAGAAAACGATCAACTTACAAGTACTCTTTTTCTATCGAATCTCACACAGAGCAACATTTTTACGCTAAGAAATGGCATATTTCTTCTTCTTTTATCTGCTATGAATTGGTGTTTAGAAATTTCAAAATGGCACCTCTTGGCGAATCAAATTACAAAAACCTCATTAAAAGAAGCTGCAATTCAAAGTCTCACTTCTCATACGAGCTCCTTAATTACGCCAAATAGAATTGGTGAGTATGGAGCAAAAGCGCTGTATTTTAGAAAAAGGAACCGAAAAAAAGCAGTACTTATGAATTTAATTGGAAACATGCATCAATTGGCAAGTACCCTCTTTTTTGGAGTCATTGGTGCAGGCTATATGTATGCTCAACAAAACACAACTATTGAACTCCCAAAAGGAAGTTCTCCTGGGATCATACTCCTCTTAATACTTCTCCTCCTTTTAGGATTCAACTTTTCATCATTTGGCAAATTACAATTCAAAAAGCTTAAAGAAATGATCGCTGTAATCCCGCAGTCAGTTAGCAGAAATATTGCCTTACTCTCTGCCATGAGGTATCTGGTATTTTCTCACCAATTTTATTTTTTACTCATACTATTTCGTGCTGATATTGTCTATATCAATGCCATTACTGGTGTATTTTCCATGTATCTGATTGCATCAGCAATACCGATGTTATCTGTGTTTGATGTGGTCTTGAAAAGCACGGTGGCCATTTGGGTTTTCTCCTTCTATTTTGTTGATGAAACCAGTATCGCAGCTATTGCGATGTGCATGTGGATCTTAAATTTTGTACTTCCTAGTATGATGGGAAGTTATTTTGTACTTACTTTTAACAGTGCTAAACTCATTAATTATAAGAAATGATCATTGCAAGCTGCCTCTTTTTTATCTATGTATTGACCATGCTTGTATTCGCCTATGAGTTTGATAAGGTTCAAGATTTCACGAGCAAGAGCCTCCCAGAAAAAACAAGCTTTACGGTAATTGTTCCCTTTAGAAATGAAGCAGCAAATTTACCAAGCTTACTCGCATCAATCGGTGCATTGCAGTATCCAGTATCGTTGGTGAATTTTATTCTTGTGGATGATGACTCTACCGATGCATCTTGCGTCATTATTGATGAATTCAGCGCTCTTTGCAAATATCATATTAAAATTCTCAAGAATATAAGAACCTCGAATTCCCCTAAAAAAGATGCCATTACTGCCGCCATCAAAGACACCGATACCAAATGGATTTTAACTACTGATGCAGATTGTATACTGCACAAAAACTGGTTATCCACCATAGACAATTATATTCAACAGCACCCATGCAACATGCTCGTAGCACCGGTTACCTATAGCACTACAAACAGTCTGCTAGATCAGTTTCAGTTGATCGAATTTTTAAGTTTACAAGCAGCAACCATGAGCGGGTTTGGTCTACAACAGCCATTTTTATGTAATGGGGCTAATTTAGGGTATAAAAAAAGTGTCTTTGAACATGTGAATGGGTTTGCAAACAACAATCGTATTGCGAGCGGTGATGATATTTTCTTGTTAGAAAAGTTCTTAACGTTTGATAAAACACAGGTGCATTACTTAAAAAACACTGAAGCGATTGTGACGACATATCCTGTAAAAACAGTTAATGAGGTACTCAATCAGCGTGTAAGATGGGCTTCAAAAACCGCCAATTACACCTTGTTCTTTGGAAAATTTATTGGAGCTATTGTGGGGATTGGAAATACGGTTATTGCAGTAATTCCTGTACTCTACATTACTAATAAACTGTCGGTAACCTCTGCATTAACGTTGTATGTATCCAAGATCTTTGTTGACTTTTTGCTCATTGCAAAAGCAACCGCCTTTTTCAAGCAAAAAATAAGTTTCTCTTCTTTTTTAATTAGTAGTTTTTTGTACCCCTATACAACAATTATAGTCGCTCTAAAGGCATTTTTTAGCACCTACAACTGGAAAGAAAGAAAATTTAGTAAATAAGGCTACTTATGGCAATACCTTGGAGAGTATTCCTTCTGCATTCATAAACACATAGACCAATACTATGAGGAGCACAATAAACAGCAGCCCTCTTTTAGGGTTTCCTTTTTTACGCTCGCGCATTCTTCTAAATTTGATTCTTTTTTCTTCCATCATCTGTTTTAAGTAATCTTCTACTTTGTTGCTCTCAACATTTCTCGCTTCCCTGGCGGACCTTCAAGGCGCTCAACGGCAAATCCTACTTCTTGCATGGCTCTTCTCACACTGCCTTTGGCACAATAGGTCACAAGTACTGCTTGTTCTTTCATTGCAGCGAACATGATTTTAAAAATAGCAACAGTCCATAGTTCCGGCTGATGCTCTGCTCCAAAGGCATCAAAATAGATTAAATCAAAGGCATCTCTATCTTCAATATCTTTAAAAAAAAGCTGTCTTTTTTCTAAGAAAAAAGCCTTATTGATTTGATGTTTCTCTTCCCATGAAACGGCATGAAGCTGGTCAAATACTGTTTGATGCTGTTGCGCATTCAGTTCTGAGATATAATTCAATTGCTTCACCTCTTCTTGCGTCACAGGAAAGGCCTCAACGCCTACATAATGCACAGCAACCTGCTGTTGCTCGGCGGCCAAAACCGTTAGAAAGCAATTCAACCCCGTTCCGAAACCAATTTCTAAAACCGTAATATTTGGTTTCGACATAGCCGCTAAACCGTGCTTCAAAAAAACATGCTTTGCCTCTTGAATAGCTCCATGCGTAGAATGATAATTCTCATTCCAGTCTGGCAAGTGAATGGTTGAAGAACCA
Organism: Polaribacter sp.; assembly: GCA_042094215.1. GTDB lineage: Bacteria > Bacteroidota > Bacteroidia > Flavobacteriales > Flavobacteriaceae > Polaribacter. Next base: position 7,570 of record JBELDQ010000029.1, read on the forward strand.
TCTGCAGTTATTTGAATTTCTCTCTTCACAATCAATACATCTACCTCCTATTAGTTGAGATAAAACAACACGCTATTTTTTTAGCATCACACCATCTGCAACAAAAGCAAACTCAACTTTTGATGTCGTAATGGCTGCAATTTCTTCTTTCGTTTTACCTGCATCTTCAGCATAGTGCTTCAAATCAGCTACTGAAGTTTCCGTAACAAATGCTTTTCCATTCACAATTACTTCTTTACCGGTTGCATCTAAAGGCACAAAGAATCCATAATTTTTAAAACGAACCATCGTTTCTGATGCTTCTCCTAGCTCCATCTTCATCCAACATCCTTTTTTAGAACAAACATCTAAAATCTTCGAAGTAAACTTTACGGCTATTGTATCTCCATTCTTTAGGGCACTAAACTTATCTAACATCGTTGCTGCATCAAGCGTATCTGTATCTGAGAATTCTGCACCAAAAGCATCATAATTCAGTACTTTTTTTGTAGTAGTAGCTTCTTTTTTTGTGGTGGTTTCTTCCTTACAAGCAACAAATACCAATAAGAACATCAAGCAAATTTTCAATATATTTTTCATCATCTAATTTTTTAACGAATTTGTTACAAATGTAATAATTAAAACAATAAAACTAGCTGTAAAACATATGAATCGCTAAAGAAATTAGTACCTTTATAACCTCCAAAACTGTATGATACTATGAATTCAGACATCAAGATAGAATTAACAAATGATTCAAAACTCCACACCGTAGATTTCAATAATTTACCTTTTGGAAGTATTCTTTCTGACCATATGTTTGTTTGTGATTATAAAGATGGCACATGGCAAGATGCACGAATTGTGCCCTATGCACCTATTCAATTAGACCCATCTGCGAAGATTTTTCATTACGGACAATCTATTTTTGAAGGAATGAAAGCCTACAAAGACAGCGATGGAAACACCTTATTGTTTAGACCTTTAGACAACTGCAAGCGATTGAACATTTCTGCAGAAAGAATGGTGATTCCTCAGATTCCTGAAGAGATATTTATGAATGGTCTGAAGAAACTGTTAGAAGTTGACAATGATTGGATTCCTACAAATGATGGAAGTTCTTTGTATATAAGACCTTTTATGTTTGCTTCAGGAAATGGTTTCCATGCCTCTCCAGCAAACGCCTATAAATTGATCATAGCAACGGCTCCTTCCGGAGCTTACTTCTCTGGAAAAGTACGCGTATTAATAGAAGAAAAATATGCACGTGCTGCCAATGGCGGAGTTGGATTTGCAAAAGCAGGTGGAAATTACGCAGCGCAATTTTACCCAACACAGTTGGCTGTTGAAAAAGGATACAACCAAGTGATTTGGACAGATGACAACACCCACGAATATATTGAAGAGGCTGGCGCTATGAATATCTTTATCCGTATTAACGACACATTAATTACGAGTCCAACTTCTGATCGAATTTTAGACGGTATTACTCGTAAAAGTATTTTGCAATTAGCAAAAGATGAAGGCATAGACGTTGAAGAACGTAAAATCACTGTATCAGAAGTGGTAGCAGCAGCGAAAAACGGAAGCTTAAAAGAAATGTTTGGAGCAGGAACTGCAGCGGTTATTTCTCCAATTGCAGGTTTTGGGTTTAAAGATGAAGATTTTGACCTGCCTGAATTGGAAGAAACCTTTGCTTCATTTTTAAAGAAAAAAATTACAGACATACAAACAAATAAGGCCAAAGACCCTTATGGATGGCGTGTAACTCTATAAAAAATCACTCAAAAATAATAGAAAAAGCATCAACCAATTGGTTGGTGCTTTTTTCGTAGCTTTAACTTTTAAAATAACAATACATGAAATGTCATTTGCTCTTACTTCTATGTTTTTTTATTGGCACAAGTTGCGGCTCTAAGTCGTCTTCTAAAGAAATTTCTGTCCCCAAAAAAAAGCAAGCCTATCTTACCGTTTTGGGAACTGCCCAAGATGGTGGATTTCCTCATATTGGCTGCCAAAAAGAATGCTGCGCGAACTATTACAAGGGCACCTATAAGAAGCAACGCGTTGTTTCACTTGGACTTGTAGATCAACAAAACAATCAAAAATGGATTTTCGAAGCAACCCCAGACATCTCCACACAATTGGCAGATTTAGAGCAGCATCATCTTAAAAAAGAAACACTCATTGATGGTGTCTTCTTGACACATGCACATATTGGACACTATACAGGTTTGATGTATTTTGGAAGAGAAGCATTAGGGAAAAAAGGGATTAAAGTATATGCCATGCCAAAGATGAAGGAGTTTATCGAAACCAATGGACCTTGGAGTCAGTTGGTAAGCATTCAGAACATCGAACTTCAAACACTGCAAGACGAGACCTCCCTCACCTTAAACAACCAATTAAAAGTCACGCCTTTTCTTATACCACATCGAGATGAATTTTCAGAAACAGTGGGGTATCGTATTACTGGCCCGAAGAAAACCGCATTATTCATTCCAGATATTGACAAATGGCATACTTGGAACAAAAGCATTATCGAAGAAGTTAAAAAAGTAGACTACGCATTTTTAGACGCTACTTTTTTCAATCAAAAGGAAGTAAAAAGAGCAATGACAGAAGTACCTCATCCATTTGTTGAAGAAACCATGGCCCTCTTTAAAAACGAATCTCAAGCTACAAAAAATAAAGTTATATTTATTCACTTCAATCACACAAACCCTGCTTTACAGGCACAAAGTAAGGTGAAAAAAGAAGCTGAGCTACTCGGTTTTAATTTTGCTGCAGAAGGGCAAAACTATGAGCTATAAGCTGTTATTTAACTAAAAAAACAGATCCCTTTTGTTGTAACTTTACAATCCACAAACAAAACTGTGCAGATTATTTACACAGTTTCAAATTCCTCTTTGTTTACTGCTCTAAAATCTCAGCAATATTGGGTTTGAAATAATTTGGTCCTTTCAGCACCTTTCCGTCCTCTCTGTAAATAGGTTTTCCATCAGCTCCTAACTTACTCATATTAGAACGTTGTATCTCATTAAACACCTCTTCTATTTTATCTTGCATACCATGCTCTATAATGGTACCACATAAAATATACAACATATCACCTAAGGCATCAGCAACTTCTACCAAATCGTTGTTTTGTGCAGCTTCCAAATATTCTTCATTTTCTTCTTTCATCAAATTGAAACGAAGCATGTTTCTATCATCTCCAATATGAGCAACAGGCATCTTGTTCATTCCTAGTTTAAAAGCAGTATGAAATTCTGCTACAGCGGCGATTCTTTTTTTCATGTCTATGAGATTATTTTCTTGGTTAATTATATTGACTAAACTATTCTTTTAATTCGTATTTTTGTATAAAAATACGAATTTATGTTTAGCGAAGGTCAACTCATTTTTGCCATTTTTTTTGTAATTGCTTTTATCATTGTTATGGTATACAGTTACAGAAAAGATATTAAAAATCATCAAAAATACTACAAAAACGCAGCGCTAAAAGTTGGTATCTGGATGGTTGTTGCTGTGGTTGTTTGGAGTGCTATTCGCATTTACAGCAAGCAATAAACCTACTATTTCTTGGCCCGCGAAAGATTCGCGGGGCAGCAATGTAGAATTAGAGGTTCATAGGTTCTACTTCACTGAGTCTATCATGATCTAAAACAGTAAAACCATTTTCATCAAATTGATACGAGGAGCTATATTTAACATCGACAAGTAACTCCTTAAAATCATACGAATGCATCTGATACACATTTTGAGCAAAGGATTCTTCATGGTATTGCAATAATAAATACAACTCCGCATTTAGTTCTAAAATCTCTTGATTAGAGAGAGGATACAACGGACTGTTTTCATCTATTTCATGTACAATGGTCCACACGGTTGGTAAATACATAATGGATGACCTCTCTAGATTCAAACTATAAAACTGCTTCACTGCTGTCTCCTTGTCTGTAATAGCCAAAGTCACTTTAATAGTAGGTTCTATCATAATAGTCTTTCGACAATTCATCAAGCGAAACATAAGGGCACGTTTGTCTTTAAAGGGCCTAAGAATCATGGTATCACTGAACTTAATCGCAGCTTTTGGTTTCGAAAAGCGCCCGTATAACAAACCGGTAATAAAAGAGAAACACAACAAGCCTATCATGGCTTCAAAGGCAGCAATTAAATTAGATGTGATCCCTTGAGGCGCAATCCCTCCATAACCAACAGTTGTGAGTGTTTGGGCACTAAAAAAGAATCCATTTAAAAAATCGTCGAACAAAGAACCTGTTGCCTTGGTTATTTGTTCAATTCCTATAAGCGTATAAACCAACCCAAAAAGAAGGTTTATACAGGTATACAATACCAGAATTAAAAGAAAAAAGCGCGGCCAAGAAATGTCTATAAAATAGGCATACAAATCGTGTAAATTCTTCCCTTTATTAAGGTGTATCACATTCGAAGAGCCGTCTTTATTGATGATTTTTCTTGCATTTTCACTCCCTTTATAACCCAACCCAGGATCTTTGATATTCTTTGTCATAACGCTATCTATTTTTTTAAGTTCCGTAGCCTTTTCAAACGACTCCAAGCTATTTTATTTCGCTGTGTATACAGCACAAAACAACCAACATCTAGCAAAAAATAGAACAGACTAATACCACTAGGCGCATTGTTACTTGGTAAAAAGTCAAATATGCCAAAGGCAGTTGAAGGCCATTTCCACGCTCCATAAGCAGGGCCTCCAATTTCTAAAACGGCAACGATAATGTACATTGTTAAAAAGAACATGCGATCCTTTGGTCTTTTTAGCAACAGTGCAAAAACACCTAAGGTCATAACAAAACCAAAAACATCATTAAAGAACAACAAATAGCCCAATGCAAATAGTGAAATAATCAGATACATGAATTGCTCCAAAGCTTTATGGTGTTTTCGCACAACAGAAGCCTTTGAGAATGCATATACCCTTCCATAAACAGCTGCATGTCCAAAAGGAACATAGAGCGGTACATTACCTAACCGATAGGTATACATGTCTAAATATACAGAAAAGAGGTATTCTCCGAAGAACCCCAGAATAACCGCATAGATCATTAATTCTTTGGTTCTTTTTACAGATCTAGAATACATCCAATAAAAAGCCATTAACATAAGTATGTTGGTCACTATTTGATTGTACTCAAATTGCTTTGCTAGATGCACACTGTCTAAATAAAGTGCTCCAACAAAAAGAAAAAACAAGCCTATCTTTCTATTAAATAATTTGACAATTCTTTTTGAATCTTCTTTAGGTATGGCTGTAATAAGCATTTTCATTTAATAACAAATACAATCTGTCGTGTGATCATTCACCATGCCTGTCGCCTGCATAAAAGCGTAGATGATCGTGGATCCGACAAATTTAAATCCACGTCTTTTCAAGTCTTTAGAAATCCTATCGGAGATGTCTGAGGTTGCAGGAACCTCACTACTTGTTTTAAAAGCATTCACAATTGGACTCCCTCCTACAAAGCCCCAAATATAGTTAGAAAAAGCCCCATATTCTCCTTGAATTTCTTGAAACAAGGCAGCATTTTTAATTGTCGCTGCTATTTTTAGTCGGTTTCTTACAATGCCTGCATTTTGCATTAGGGACTCTTTCTTTACCGCGTCATAGTCAGCAATTTTTTGATAATCAAACTGATCAAAGGCCGCTCTAAAATGTTCTCGTTTTCTTAAAATGGTAATCCAACTCAAGCCTGCTTGAAATGATTCTAATACTAAAAACTCAAATAAGGTTGCATCGTCATACACTGGTTTGCCCCATTGTGTATCGTGATAGTCAATATACAACAGATCATCAGTTACCCAACTGCATCTTTTCTTCATTTAATACGCTATTTTAATCGCTTTGATTGCTTGTTGTCTTCCATTGACATAAGCGTGCTTCCCTACTCCAAAATGACCTGCTTCTTCTAGCATGATGCGAATGTCTTTTTGCCACGCATCAATAGCCACTGTTGTATTCAACTCTATTGCATAGACAGTGTTGTTATGCAATGGATAATCACCTCGTACAGGAACCCCTTCTTGTGAATCCCACATACCAATTGTAGTCCCAGCACTGTGTCCGAAACTTCCCAAAGGATGCGAATAAATTGCAGGAGTCAAACCTTCCTTTTTGGCTTGACGCAACGCTGCTGCTAGTAATTCATTTCCGGTGATCCCCGTTTGCATTGTGCTTGTTAAAATATCTTGCAAACGATTGCCCTTTGTAAAAGCGTCTGCTAAAAAGTTCGGAACTTCTTGTTCTTCTTTTTGCAAGACATAGGCATGCTGTTGACAATCTGTATTCAAGCCAATGTAGCTAATTCCGAAATCGCAGTGCAACAAATCTCCTGGAAGAATGATCTTCGAATCTGCTCCTTTCGAAAATGAATAGATATGTGATTTTAATGGCTCATCGCTTCTTTGAGCATCAACGGTAGGATGAAACCATGTTTCCAATCCTACATCGGTTACTTTTTGACGCATCCACCATACCACATCGTCCGTGGTGGTCTTTCCTGGAACAATCACATTGCTCGAAAATGCTTCATCAATGATACCATGTGTAATTTGGACTAATTTTTTATACAACTGCATCTCTTTTGCTGTTCTCGTTTCAATCCATCGAATGGCTAATTTCTCTGCAGAAACAAATTTAGCCCTAGTTTTTAGTGATACATTTTCATAAAACGCTTCATAATCTGTTTTCACCAAACCATCTGCCAAGGCAAAATGCGCAGAGGTATTGATGCCAATTTTTTTAGGGCTTCTTTCTTCTATGATGCTGCGTAGGGCCTTCCATTGATCCGGTTCTTCTTCTTTATTCCAAGCAGACTTGATATTTTTACCAACATCGTAGCGGGCTACCGCTAATTTTTCAATGGTATTTTTCTCGACATCTCTATAAAAGACTAAAATGGTTCTTCGTCTTGCGTTTAGCCAAACAGCAGGCAGCATGGTTTTTAGCACTGGGTCTTCATTGTACTCTCTAGAAATAACAACCCACATATCGATGCCTGTCTCATCCATTAATTGTGGTAGGAGGTTGTTAAAGCGATCTTCTAAAATCTCATCTCGTAACTGAGCTCTTTCTTTTTCATTTAGAATATCATACATTGGTTTGTTCGATGTACGATCTTCACAAGAAGAGAATAAAACAACAAATAGAATAGTAAAAAACGACGTTTTCATGGGATACAATTTGGTACTTCAATGTACTGTTAAATCCTTAAAAAATGAATGCTATTTGAAATATTTTTTAGAACTTGACTCAAGAAACAATGTATTATGAAACTATTAAAGTATACTTTTTACACAATCGCTTGCATGCTTTTTATAATCAGCTGCGGAACATATCCCATGAAAAGCATCAATGCAACCAAAGAAGAGCCTGTTGTTATTGCTAATGAAGCCTTAGAATATGAGATTATTATTATGGATGTAGGATTCACTAGTTATTTATACTCCATAGCGAAACCTAGAAGCTATTATTCGAAAGCATACCTACAAAGCAAAAATAGAATTTATGTTGCAATGTGGAATAACCGTGTGAGAAACCCAGGCACCTATAATCCGAGCATCTATGAGAACATTATCGAATATGAGCCGAATATAGATTATGGACTCGAAGTGAATTACAAATTGTATTGGTATTTTAAATTTGCAGAGCAAAAATACAAGATGCGACTAAATTACTAGGATACTCCCGGCATGTGACTAGTGCTTTTTCAAGAACATAGTACTTACACGCCTTGTTATGGCTTGTTTTTATTTTCAGCTTTATAGAGGAATAACTCTTCGCCTTTTTATTTTGAATGATTTATGATAACTCATAAAGCTATTTTATTCGTTAGCTCTTTTTTTATAGCTCACAAAGCTGAAGTCATACTTGTTTTTATCGTCTGCCTTAAA
>JBELDQ010000030.1:0-6144 GCA_042094215.1 Polaribacter sp.
ATGTATTCATTTTTAGCAAACTCATCATATCGAGATACTTTTTGATAAAAGCAACAGAGTAGAAATGCCTGCCCACATCTAAATGCATACCTCTGTACTTAAATTGAGGTGCATCTTTGATTTCCATATTCTGAATAACTACTTTTCTTTTCTTATAACTACTATTTTCAAACTCAACAGGGAGTAGTTGTCGCAATGTTTGCACCCCGTAAAAAGCACCAGCAGGTGTACTTGAGGCAATGGTGATTTCATTGGTGGAAATACGAAGCTCATAGCCTTCAGAATTTTTAATGGCTTCATCTTTTATAAATGAAATACGTTTTGTAGATTTAATTTCACTAAGTGTAATTTTGCTACCTTGTTCGATGTACGTTTTTAAAAAACTAGCTACTTCCTGAAATGAACTATCATAAACAAGATGCGTAGTATTGTCTAATGTATAAAAACCCTCTTTATTAAATTGTGAGAGTGGAATGGGCAGAACACTTGTCTTTAAGGGCGTATGTTCAATGTCTGAGCATCTAACATGAAGTGAAATAAGTAAGAAGAAAATTACAAAATGAAAAATTTTTTTAAAAATTTGCATAAAAAATAGTTTGGCTAGTGTTATCTCGCTAATTTAGTCAAAAAATAAATTAAATGTAAAATGAACGGTAATTATTTTTCCATCTTTTTATTGAGTCTTCTATTGATGGTCTCTTGCCATCATACTTCAAATACAGGTGTTGCTGAAAAAGAAGTTCCACTGATTACATATGTCAATCCGTTTATAGGAACAGGTGGTAGTGGACACACGTATCCTGGAGCTACAATGCCTTTTGGGATGATGCAATTAAGTCCAGATACACGTTTAGATGGTTGGGATGGTTGCTCAGGGTATCATTACTCAGATTCAGAAATTTACGGTTTTACTCATACACACCTGAGTGGAACAGGAGTTTCAGATTATGGAGATATCTTACTAATGCCAACGAATAAAGTGATTTTTAATAATGGAGCTGACGGTAAAGAGGGCTATAAGTCCTCGTTTAGTCATGACAAAGAAATTGCTGAGCCAGGGTTCTATAGAGTCCATTTAGATGCTACGAATATTGATGTTGAGTTGACCGTCTCAGAACGAAGTGGAGCACACAGGTACACCTTTGAAAAAGGCGCTAGACAAGTTGTTATTTTAGATTTGGAACATAGGGATCAAGTACTAGATGCTAAATTAAATGTGAATTCGAAAAGAGCAATCTCTGGGTATCGTCATTCTAAAGCTTGGGCAAAAGATCAAAAATTATATTTTGACATGGTGTTTTCAAAGCCATTTACAAAGGTTACTTTTTTAGAGGATACTGTTGAAGGGAAGAATGTGAAAGCTGCTTTCGAATTTGATGCATCTCAAGGAAATACGGTTGAACTTACTATTGGAATTTCTGCAGTTGATGAACCGGGTGCTCAGAAAAATTGGCAGTCTGAAATAGGTAAGCGCTCTTTTGAAGACCTTAAAAAGCAGGCGCAAGAAGTTTGGGAAAATCAGTTGAGTAAAATTGTTGTAGAATCGGAAGATTTCGATACCAAAACGAATTTTTATACAGCATTGTATCATACAATGATTGCGCCAAATATATACCAAGATATAGATGGGCGTTATCGCGGTATGGACGCCAAGGTACATCAATCTAAAGAACATACGCATTATACTGTTTTTTCATTATGGGATACCTACAGAGCAACACACCCGTTGTACACGATTATTGAGCAGGAAAGAACAAACGACTTTATAAAAACGTTTATAGAAAAGTATAAGAACGGTGGTATCATGCCTATTTGGGATTTGGCAGCCAACTATACAGGTTGTATGATTGGATATCATGCAGTGCCGGTGATTGCCGATGCTTATTTAAAGGGAATTAGAGATTATGATGTTGATACTGCATTTGAGGCAATGCTACATTCGGCAACAAGAGATAAACTTGGACTGGCTTCTTATAAGTCACTCGGATTTATTCCAGTTGAAAAAGAAAGTGAGTCTGTTTCTAAGACTTTAGAATATGCCTATGATGATTGGACCATTGCTCAAATGGCAAAAGCGTTGGGAAAAAAGGAGGCTTATAAACGATATACAGAAAGAGCTCAAAATTACAAGAATGTATATGACCCGTCCACACAGTTTATGAGAGGAAGGTATAGAAATACATGGTTTGCTCCATTTGACCCTTATGAAGTAAATTTCAATTATACAGAAGCGAATTCTTGGCAATACAGCTTTTATGTACCTCAAGATATTTCCGGTTTTATAAATGTATTGGGAGGTAAATCTGCGCTTGAGACTCAATTAGACAAGTTGTTTGCTGCATCAGACGAAACATCAGGTCGTCATCAATTAGATATTACCGGTTTGATAGGACAATATGCCCATGGCAATGAACCGAGTCATCATATGGCATACCTTTATAATTTTGTGAATAAACCTCATAAAACGCAAGAGCGAGTGCGCCAAATTTTAACAGAGCTCTATACCAATGATCCCGAAGGGATATCAGGAAACGAAGATTGCGGACAAATGAGTGCTTGGTATGTGCTAAGTTCAATGGGATTTTATTCTGTAACACCAGCATCTAACCAATATATTATTGGCGCGCCATTGTTTAAAAAAGCATCCATCAATTTAGAGAATGGATATGTGTTTACTATAATAGCCGAGGGAGTTTCTGAAGTTAACAAATACATCAAGTCTGTAAAACTCAATGGCAAAGAGCACCCATTCTCTTATATTGAGCATGATACTTTAATGCATGGAGGTACTTTAGAGTTCGAAATGACAGACAAGCCATCAACGTGGGGTACATCAAACGAAGCAATTCCTGTTACAGAAATTAAAGAACATAGGATTGTTGCTGCGCCATTTATTGCAAGCGGTGCTATTTCTTTTAAAGGGAGTACTGAAGTGGTTTTAGGTTGTGTAGATGAAGACGTTAAAATAATGTACGCATTGAATGGTGAGTTTAAAGAATATAAGAGTCCTTTTCAAGTAAGAGAAAAAAGTACATTGCAAATATATGCAGCCCGAGGAGATAAGAAAAGTGCTACCGTTACGACAACGTTTTTTGAAATTGATCCAAATGTGTCAATCACTCTAAAAAATGAGTATGCCAATCAATACAATGGGGGTGGAGCAAATGCTTTGATTGACGGTGTTATTGGTGCCAATGATTTTAGAACAGGAACTTGGCAAGGGTATTCTGATACAGACCTAGTTGCAACGATTGATTTAGGAAGTGTTAAAACATTAAATTCTACAAATATTAGCTTTTTAGAAGATCAAAAATCCTGGATTTTTCTTCCAACCAATGTGAGCTGTTATCTAAGTAATGACAATATAAAATTCTCGAAAGTTTCCACAGAAATGATAGTTTCCACAGATCGATCAGATACGGTACGTATACGGAATGTGGATTTCAATTTAAGAAGGAAGAAGGCACGTTATGTGAAAATTGTAGCTAAAAAATTAGGAGCGCTTCCCATGTGGCATGAAGCACACAAGCACAATGGAAGATCTTGGTTATTTGCAGATGAAATTCAAATAAAATGAGGTTAATAATTTATTGTTTTTTATGAAGTTTTAGAGCCATTTGAAAAGGAAAACTGTATTTATAAGCTGTTTTTAGTATCTGATATAGTGTTGTTATTTACTCTTGTTAACTATAAGTATGTGATATTTAGGTATCTAGTTTTTTCTTAAAAAAAACTTTAACAAATGTTAATATTTACTACTGAAATTTACAATAGAAGTCATATATTGCAAAATGAAAATTTCAGATTTGGTCACTTTTGTGCTTCAAATTATTTCAAAATAAGATCTCAATTGTGCTCTGCTAGCGATACACCCCTTAATGTCGTCTTTTTGAGTACTTTTGAGATTCTTTTTTTAGTCACACTTAGAATTATATTCAATGAAAAGGAGAAATTTTTTAAAGGACGTTTCCATAAGCGCATTAGGTATCGCAGTAACACCTACACTAGCCTCCTGCGAGGACAAGAATAGCAGTGAAAATCAAATAATCCAAGGTTCACCGGTCATTCCAATTGTAGTAGCAACGTGGCGTTTTCATAATGCAACAAAAGCTGCTTGGGAAGTTTTAGAAAATGGCGGTAGTTCTATTGATGCTATTGAAGCGGGATGTCGAGTTGAAGAAGCAGATGTAACCAATACTACGGTAGGAAAAGGAGGTACACCCGATAGAGATGGTAGGGTAACACTAGATGCTTGTATTATGAACAAGGATGGGAATTATGGAGCTGTTGTTTGCATGGAGAATATTGCACATCCAATTTCTGTAGCACGAAAAGTAATGGAGGAAACACCTCATGTACTCTTGGCAGGAAAAGGAGCTGAAGATTTTGCTGTTTCGCAAGGGTTTAAAAGAGAAGATTTGTTGACCGAAGCCACAAGAAAGGCTTGGATAAAATGGAAAGAAAAATCTGAATACAAACCTATTATCAATATAGAGAATCACGATACCATTGGTATGTTAGCCATCGATAAAAATGGAGATATTTCAGGAGGATGTACTACGAGTGGATTGGCTTATAAAATGGCAGGTAGAGTTGGAGATTCAGCAATTATAGGTTCGGGTTTGTTTATAGATAACAGCGTTGGCGGAGCCACGGCCACAGGTATGGGAGAAGAGGTTTTAAAAACGGTAGGAAGCTATTTAATTGTAGAGTTCATGCGTCAGGGGAAAAGTCCACAGGAAGCCTGTGAAGAGGGGGTGAAAAGAATTGTTGATTCGAATCCAAATTATAAAAATTTTCAAGTGGGTTATGTTGCTGTAAATAAGCAGGGAGCTGTTGGAACTCATTGCATTCATAGCGGTTTTGGAATCAGTACCTATCAAAAAGGAAATCAATCTTATATCGCATCTCAATCTTATATTAAAAAAGTATAACAACCTATGAATACCACTGCTTCGAAATCATACAAGTCTGCATTTATTTTGTTAACATCCCTCTTTTTTTTATGGGGATTTATTACTGTTTTGGTAGATAGTTTAGTGCCAAGATTGAAAGATGTTTTTGAAATGTCCTATGCAAAAACGGTGCTAGTACAATTTGCCTTTTTTCTCGCTTTTTTCGTGTTTTCTTTACCTGCCGGATTCATGTTGTCAAAAATTGGGTATAAAAAAGGAATTGTCTTAGGGTTGGCAACCATGGCTGTTGGATGTTTGCTATTTTATCCAGCCGCAGAATACAGATTGTTCTCAGTGTTTTTAATTGGCTATTTTACCTTGGCAGGGGGAATCACTATTTTGCAAGTAGCAGCAAATCCTTTTGTAGCGCTTTTGGGAAGTGAAGAAGGCGCATCTAGTAGGTTGAATTTATCGCAAGCATTTAATTCTTTAGGAACCACCATTGCACCCATTGTTGGTGCTTTATTTTTATTAAGTGATTCTGTAAAATCATCTGAGGAGATTGCAGGATTATCTTATACAGAGAAAACAGATTACTATGCAGCAGAGGCAGCAACAGTGCAAACGCCTTTTTTAGCTATTTCTGGATTTATTTTACTCTTAGCAATCCTTTTCTTTTTTATAAAATTACCAGCCTTAATAGAAGAAAGTCCGAAAGGAGGCTATTTCAAACTTCTAAAAAATAAACTCATGCTAATGGGCGCCTTTGGTATTTTTGTATATGTTGGTGCAGAAGTTGCTGTAGGTAGTTTTTTAGTGAACTATTTTGCAGATATGGGCTTGGCATCAGTAATTTTGGAGAGTGAAACCATGATGCAAATCGCCAATACGATTGCGAGTGTTTTTAATAGAACATTTACAGGGTCAGATCCAAAATCACTACTAGGTATTTTTGTGGTTTTTTATTGGGGAGGCGCAATGATTGGACGTTTTGTAGGCGCTTATTTAACCACGATTTTAGCACCTGCTAAAGTCCTGAGCATCTTTGCATCGTTGGCTGTTGGGATGATTCTATTATCAATAGCGACCACTGGTTTAATTTCTATGTGGTCTATTTTAGCCGTTGGTTTATTTAACTCCATTATGTTCCCAACTATTTTTACTTTAAGTTTAGAAGGTTTAGGTGATCTCAAGGCGCAAGCATCAGGATTGTTATGCATGGCAATTGTAGGTGGCGCTATCATTCCTT
>JBELDQ010000030.1:6244-12240 GCA_042094215.1 Polaribacter sp.
GCGCAAGCATCAGGATTGTTATGCATGGCAATTGTAGGTGGCGCTATCATTCCTTTTATTTTTGGTTCTTTAATAGATGCACTCGGATTTAAAACGGCGTTTCTTTTAGCCATTGCTTGTTATGTGTATATTCTGTTTTATGGAAGGTACAAGGCAAAAAGATGCATGTAAAGCGTTTGTTTTCTTCCATATTTTTTATTTAAAGATTATTTTACTTTAGTAAAGTACAATAAGAATAGATCCATTTGTTCTTATTTGTTTTACATTTAGACGGTTGTATTTGTTCACTTTAACGGTGTCAATAATTGTTGCTATCCTATCTCAGAAGTCGGAGGATGGCAATACAAAAGTGTGAAGTTGCTATACTTTAGGGTAATGTAGTTGAGGTATATCCTGTGCAGCCCGCATGTCAATTTAGGAATTGTACGATGCTGCTTTAAGAAGTGAAGTAATTGGTGAAAATAAAAACCCCAAAGCAATGGCTTTGGGGTTTCATTTTTATGTGTAAAAAGAAGTAGTTATTTTCTTCTTTTTTGCTGTGCTTGTTGCTCTTGTGCTTGCTTCATTGCAGCGTCCATACGCTCTCTAAATTTACTTTTTTTCTTCTCTGGGCGTTTCTTGTTTTCTTCAATTTGAGCAATGATTTTCTTTTCGTCAATGACATAGTTTTTAATAACTAGCATAATAACAATTGTCAACAAGTTAGAAATAAAGTAATACAAACTTAAACTACTCGCATAATTGTTAAAGAAAAATAACATCATAATAGGAGAGAAGTAAATCATCATCTTCATCATTTTTTGCATATCAGGCATCCCTTCTTGCTGTGGTGCTTGCATATTTGCTTGCTGACTTTGATTCATTTTCATATAAAAGAAAATAGCAACAGAGGCCAATATTGGGAACAAACTGATGTGATCTCCATAAAAAGGAATGCTAAATGGCAATTGAAATACAGCATCGTAAGATGATAAATCATTGGCCCATAAAAATCCTTTTTGTCTCAATTCTAGATTGGAAGGGAAGAAACGAAACAAAGCAAAGAAGATGGGCATTTGTAACAAGGCTGGTATACATCCAGACAACATGCTAACCCCAGCTTTTCGCTGCACAGCCATGGTCTCTTGCTGACGCTTCATGGCATTCTCTTTTCCTGGGAACTTGTCATTGATTGCTTGTAACTCTGGACGAATTACTTTCATTTTAGCACTAGATACATAGGATTTATAGACCAATGGGGACATTAAAATTCGAACCACAATAGTCATTAAAATAATAATCAACCCGTAATTGGACATTAAACCACTTAACCATCCAAAAATAGGAATAAAGATGGTTCTGTTAATCGCTCCAAAAATACCCCAACCTAAGTCAACAATTTCGCCTAAATTTTTTCCTTCGTAGTTCTCTAGTGTCTTGTAATCTGCTGGTCCATAATACCAGTTCATATTGTAATTTAATTCACCATTGTTAAGAGTTAAAGCTGTTTTTAGACTGTAGTTCTTTGTAAATACAGTATCAATAGCCTCGTCATTTACAAGGTTATTCGAAGTTAAAGTAGCTTTGTTAAAAGGCGTATCTGATAGAAGCACAGAGGTAAAGAAGTGCTGCTTGAAACCAACCCATTGCAAATCATCTACAACTTCAATGTCATCACCCGAGGCAGATAAGTAATCTGCTTCATCAGTATAAAACTTTAACTCAGAATACATGTTTTCAGTACTTATACTTTTTTCATTACGATAGGTTTTTAAGTTCCAATCTAATTGAATCTCATTAGAACCATTAATCACATTACCTAAGCCTTGAGAGCGAACTGCAAAGCCTAACATATAGTCATTAGGTTTCATTTCATAACGGTATTCTAAATACTGCGTTTCGGATACTTTCAGTTTCATAGAAAGTACTTCATTCTCCCCATTTTGGGTTCTAGTAGGTGTAAATAATAAATCTTTGGTATTTAAAATTCTATTATCTGTAGTTCCAAAATTGATATTGAAAGAAGCATTTTTATCTTTAATAATATAGAGCGGCAAAGAATCATAGGTTTTGTAGTTCTTCACTAAAGCTTCAATGATATGACCTCCTTTATTGTCTATCACTAGTTTTAAAACATCGTTTTCTAAAACGCTAGTTCCTGACGTTGCTTGTACTGCACCGTAGGCAAAAGCACCTAATTGATTTTGTAGATCAACACTTTTTAAGGAATCACTAACAACGATGTTGTTTTTACTTGTAACGGAAGGCGCTGTGATGTCTGAAGACTCAACAACCTGCTCAGTAGTGTTGTTTGTGGATTGTAATTCTTCTTGATTAGAATACATAAACCATAGCATGATTGCTCCTAATAAAAGAATACCGATAAACGAATTTTTGTCAAATTTTTTTTGTTCCATTGATTGTGTTTAAATGTCAACTTGTCATATTGTCTTCTACCTGAATAGAAAACCCGACAAATGTAGCAAAACTGCACTGCTTTTAGTAGGTTTTACTTGATTTATTTTTGTGCGTACTTATAGTTCAAATGCTATTCCAAACTTCTTTTTTACCAATAGCTATGTTGTTAGACAGATGGTTTTCTGAAATGTTACCGTATTGATTCTAAAAAAAAAGCGATCTTTTGTAAGATCGCTTCACTATTCTTTTTTATGCTTTTGAGTGTTCTTTCGCAGCCTTTAGAAAGCCAACAAATAACGGATGCGGATTCAATACGGTACTTTTATATTCTGGATGATATTGAACGCCAACAAACCAAGGATGTGAAGGGATCTCTACAATTTCTACGAGCCCTGTTTCTGGGTTAATTCCAGTAGCTTTCATTCCAGCTTTTTCAATTTGCGTTAAATAGGAATTGTTAAACTCATAACGATGTCTGTGTCTTTCACTAATTAGTTCTGCACCATATGCGTCGAATACTCTCGAGTTTTTAGAGATTTCACAATCCCAAGCACCTAATCTCATGGTGCCACCCTTTTCAGTAACTGCTTTTTGTTCTTCCATCAGGTTAATTACAGGATAGGAGATGTTTTCTGCCATTTCTGTAGAATTGGCATGCTCTAGTTTTACAACATTCCTAGCATATTCAATGACCGCCATTTGCATGCCTAAACAAATTCCAAAAAACGGAATGTTATTTTCTCTAGCAACTTGCACTGCGGCAATTTTACCTTCAATCCCTCTTTCCCCAAAACCCGGAGCAACCAAAACACCATTTAAACCTTCTAGTTGTGAAGCAGCATTTTGTGGGGTAAGTTCTTCAGAGTGTATCCAGCGTACCTTTACTTTGGTTTCGTTTGCGGCACCTGCATGAATAAATGCTTCTGTGATAGATTTGTACGAATCATGCAATTCTACGTATTTACCAATAAGACCAATTTCTACGGTTGCTTTTGGATTTTTATGTTTATTTAGAAAGGCATTCCATGCTTTTAACTTGGGTTGCTTTCGTGTTGATAATTCTAATTTTTCGAGGACCACATAATCTAAACCTTCTTTAAACATAAGGTTAGGAACATCGTAAATCGTTTCTGCATCTAAAGACTGAATGACATCTTGTTTTTTTACATTACAAAATAATGCAAGTTTATTTTTAATGCTATCCTTAATTTCGTGTTCAGACCTACACACCAATATATTAGGACTGATTCCGCTTTGCATTAGCATTTTAACAGAGTGTTGCGTTGGCTTTGTTTTTAGTTCACCAGCCGCTGCTAAGTAGGGCACCAATGTGAGATGAATTACAATGGCATTTTCTTGACCTAGTTCCCATTGCAATTGACGCACAGATTCCACGTATGGCAAAGATTCAATATCACCCACAGTTCCGCCAATCTCTGTAATCACAATATCATAGGCTCCTGTTTTTCCTAAAAGCTGAATCCGATGTTTAATTTCATCGGTAATATGAGGAATCACCTGTACCGTCTTTCCTAAAAATTCACCTTTGCGTTCTTTATTTATAACAGATTGGTAAATTTTACCTGTAGTTACGTTGTTTGCCTGTGAGGTAGGAATATTTAAAAAACGTTCGTAGTGTCCTAAATCTAAATCGGTTTCTGCTCCATCATCAGTAACATAACATTCACCATGCTCATAGGGGTTCAAGGTGCCTGGGTCTATATTAATGTACGGGTCTAATTTTTGAATGGTCACTGAATACCCTCGTTCTTGTAAGAGTTTTGCCAAAGAGGCAGCAATGATTCCTTTTCCTAGTGATGATGTTACGCCTCCTGTTACAAAAACGTATTTGGTGTTTTTCATGGTTGTTAGGTTTGGACAAAAGTACTAACTCTGCAACTGTTTACAAACAAAAAAAGATAAAAACCTTTACAGTTTTTGTATATTTGCCCTTTCTGAAAATAATTTGTTTTTTTTTAAGATAGTCCTTGTCAAAAACAAAACTAGTTGTATATTTGCCCACGCTTTTAGCAGACGAGATTTCGGAAAAAGCAAAACCTAGTAAAGAAGATTTTTAAAAATATAAGTAATGCCAAAAAGAACGTACCAACCATCGAATAGAAAGAGAAGAAACAAACACGGTTTCAGAGATAGAATGGCTTCTGCTAACGGTCGTAAAGTTTTAGCTAGAAGAAGAGCAAAAGGAAGAAAGAAAATTTCTGTTTCATCAGAAACAAGACATAAGAAATAATGATTCACAATGATTAACAATTGTTGATAATTAAGGTGTTACTATTTTTAGTAACACCTTTTTTTATACCCAAGCAATTTTTACTTTTACAATAGAATACAACACAACAAAACACAACAATTACTGAAATGCCAAAAACACAAGACCTCAAATCTATTTTAATTATCGGTTCTGGACCCATTGTTATCGGTCAGGCCTGTGAATTTGATTATTCTGGATCACAATCTCTACGATCATTGAGAGAAGATGGAATTGAAACCGTTTTAATCAATTCTAATCCTGCAACTATTATGACTGACCCATCGATGGCAGATCATATTTATTTGTTGCCACTTACAACAAAATCAATCATTAAAATTCTAAAAGAACATCCTCAAATTGATGCTGTTTTGCCAACAATGGGTGGGCAGACTGCTTTGAATTTATGTATTGAAGCAGATGATAAAGGAATTTGGGAAGATTTTGGAGTGAAATTGATTGGTGTTGATATCGATGCCATAAATATAACAGAAGATCGAGAGCAATTTAGAGAACTCATGCTAAAAATTGATGTTCCTATGGCTCCTCAAGCGACAGCAACTTCTTTTTTAAAGGGGAAAGAAATCGCACAAGAGTTTGGTTTTCCGCTAGTAATTAGATCTTCCTATACATTGGGTGGAGCAGGAGCTTCTATTGTGTATGATCCAAAAGATTTTGATGAATTATTAAGCAGAGGTCTAGAAGCATCCCCAATTCATGAGGTGATGATTGATAAAGCCATGATGGGATGGAAAGAATACGAGCTTGAATTGTTGCGAGATAAGAATGACAATGTTGTTATTATCTGTTCTATTGAGAATATGGATCCGATGGGGATTCATACAGGTGATTCTATTACAGTAGCACCGGCAATGACGCTGT
The DNA here is from genome assembly GCA_042094215.1 of Polaribacter sp. GTDB lineage: Bacteria > Bacteroidota > Bacteroidia > Flavobacteriales > Flavobacteriaceae > Polaribacter. The sequence continues at coordinate 11,793 of JBELDQ010000030.1, forward strand.
CTGATAAAACCTTCCAAAAAATGCGCGACATGGCTATCAAAATGATGCGTTCTATTGGAGACTTTGAAGGAGGTTGTAATGTGCAGTTTGCAGTATCACCTGACGAAAAAGAAGATATTATTGCTATTGAAATTAATCCACGTGTATCGAGATCCTCAGCATTGGCCTCAAAGGCAACAGGATATCCAATTGCAAAAGTAGCTACCAAATTAGCCATTGGGTACACTTTAGATGAGTTAGACAATCAAATTACAAAATCGACATCAGCCTTATTTGAGCCAACATTAGATTATGTAATTGTAAAAATACCTCGTTGGAATTTTGATAAATTCGAAGGTTCTGATAGAACTTTAGGATTGCAAATGAAGGCTGTTGGTGAAGTAATGGGGATTGGTCGTTCGTTCCAAGAGGCATTGCATAAAGCAACCCAATCACTAGAAATTAAACG
>JBELDQ010000030.1:12340-15346 GCA_042094215.1 Polaribacter sp.
GCAAAACAAAAGGGATATGGTGATCGACAAATTGCCCATATGCTAAGATGTCTTGAAAGTGAGGTATATGCGAAACGTGAAGAATTACAAATCAATAGGGTATTTAAATTAGTGGATACCTGTGCGGCGGAATTTAAAGCGATGACTCCGTATTATTATTCTACTTTTGAGAATGATGTAGTTTCTGCAGAAGGGACGCGTTATGTAGCCAATGAAAGTGTCGTTTCTGATAAGAAAAAAATTATCGTGTTGGGTTCAGGACCGAATAGAATAGGGCAAGGAATAGAATTTGATTACTGTTGTGTACATGGTGTATTGGCAGCGGCAGAATGTGGTTATGAAACCATTATGATTAACTGTAATCCAGAAACGGTCTCTACAGATTTCGATACTGCAGATAAGCTCTACTTTGAACCTGTTTTCTGGGAGCATATCTATGATATTATCAAGCACGAAAAACCAGAAGGGGTTATTGTGCAATTGGGTGGACAAACCGCTCTTAAATTGGCGGAGAAATTAACGAAGTATGGAATTAAGATCATTGGTACCAGTTTTGAGGCTTTAGATTTAGCAGAAGATAGAGGTAGTTTTTCGAGGTTATTAAAAGATAATAACATTCCTTATCCTGAATTTGGTATTGCAGAATCTGCAGATGAAGCGTTGGGACTAGCGGAGAAATTAGATTTTCCAATCTTAGTAAGACCTTCTTATGTTTTAGGGGGGCAAGGCATGAAAATTGTCATCAATAAAGAAGAATTGGTGGAGCATGTTGTGGATTTGTTAAAGGGAATGCCAGGAAATAAATTATTGTTAGATCATTATCTAGACGGAGCAATAGAAGCAGAAGCCGATGCAATTTGTGATGCTGATGGGAATGTCTATATCATTGGAATTATGGAGCATATTGAACCATGTGGAGTGCACTCAGGTGACTCAAATGCTACCTTGCCTGCGTTTAATTTAGGTGATTTGGTATTGCAACAAATCAAAGATCATACCTACACCATTGCTACAGAATTAAAAACAGTTGGTTTGATCAATGTACAGTTTGCTATTAAAGACGATATTGTATATATTATTGAGGCAAACCCAAGAGCCTCAAGAACAGTTCCTTTTATTGCGAAAGCATATGGAGAACCCTATGTAAATTATGCAACTAAGGTCATGTTGGGAGCAAATAAAGTAACAGATTTTGATTTCAACCCACAATTAGAAGGGTATGCGATTAAGCAACCAGTATTCTCATTTAATAAGTTTCCAAATGTAAATAAGAACTTAGGACCAGAAATGAAATCTACAGGAGAAAGTATTTTATTTATTGACGACCTGAAAGACGATGATTTTTATGAGTTGTACTCGAGAAGAAAGATGTATTTGAATAAATAAGTATGTTCAAATTAATAAAAAAAGCCTCGACTTAGTCGAGGCTTTTTTTATGCTTATTTTTTGTTCAACTCAAAATCAAAAGAGATATCTACTTCCTTTGCAATTTTTTTTCTCACAATGCTCGGTATTTCTATATTAAAGTCCTCTGGAGTTATTTTGAAGCTAGATGACATGTGAATTGTCATTGTATTTTTTTTAATTTTAGCTATTATTTCTATCTCTTTCGCAATTCCGTGAATGTTTAATGTACCTTTTAGTAGAAAGTTTTTGTATTCTTCTGCCAATTCATCCGTCTTAAAATCGACTATTTTTCCTGAAAAAGTTGCTTTTGGAAAGTTATCTGATTCGATGTAATTCTCATTAAAATGCTCTTCCATAAGTGCTACCTTAAATCGAAAAGCCTTGGTAAGCACTAATGATGCAATGGTTCCGTCATCTTTCAAAATAGCGGTTACTTTAGTGTTTGTGGCTTTAACCTTTTCAAAGGTAGGAACCGAAGATTCAAACGTAATTGTTCCAGACTTGGTATAGAATTTCTCCTGAGCATACAATGATAATGACAAGAAAACAAATAAGAGTGATAGGATAGTTTTCATATTTTTTAATTGCTTTATTCTAAATAACCTTGGTCTCTCCAGTTTCGAATAATGTCAATAGAGGTACTTGGTAAATTACCGGAAGGAGGCATAGAAGCTCCCTGGCTTTGCATTCTTCCAAGGGCAAACCTGTTCTCAAAAGCATCCGTAGCTTGCGTATAAGTTTCTAACATCAATCCTGCAGCATTGCTTGTTGAATTGTGACAACCACTGGTTGCACAACTCGTGTCTAATATCGGTTTTACATTTTGGAGGTAGGTCACTGCAGTTGGAATGGGAATCGTCAAATCATCCGTGCTATCAGAGGTGCAATTCGAAAAGGAAATGGCAAAAATGCACAAAAGAACCAGCTGTTTCATTTCTATGTTTTAAGTTAAAAAAAATGTAATATGGTGAAAAATAATGTTTTAGTGGCTAAAAAGCAAGAAAAACTCGCTATATTAGCAATGTAATGAGGCGTATTTATTTGTATTTTGGATTTTTGACTATTGTTGTAATAGGCTTCATTGGATACAAGTATTTGTATAAGAGTCATAGAATTATTGGTGATGAGAAAGCAATATTTAGTGCCACGTCACTAGCGTTACAATCAGAATATCAAAATGATATAACTGCGACAACAGTCAAATACTTAGACAAAGTAGTTCAAGTTGAAGGAAAAGTTTCAGATGTAGAGCATAGCAATTTTACACTCGATGATGTCATACTTTGTTATGCAGATACAGTAACCATGAAGAAGGTGCATTTAGGGGTTCGTCTTAAAGTAAAAGGTAGGAGTATAGGTTATGATGAATTGCTAGAGTATGTGAAACTAGATTTTGTTAAAATACTAACTGATTAATACTTTGAGATATGAAGAAAAACTACGTATTTAAATTTATTTTATTTTTAATTCCATTTTCTGCATTTGTATTGATGTCGAATTCAAGTGGAAGAGATGATGGGAGAACAGGCTCCCCAGGAGATGGTGGCACATCCTGTGCTTCCTGTCATACTGGAGGTTCCTCAGGAGTTTCAGTTGAAA
>JBELDQ010000031.1:0-14170 GCA_042094215.1 Polaribacter sp.
CACAAGGCCGTTCAACTTAAAAACAAATAGCGATGAAAGAGATACAAAATATGAGTCGTAGAAATTTTGTGAAAGTTTTTGGACTCGCTTCTGGAGGTCTCATTATTGGATGTCAATTTAATTCAGATAAAGAAATTGTTCGAATTGATGATGGCACTAGCTTTGCCCCCAACTTATTTGTACAACTAAAAAAAGACGGAAAATTAATTCTTCTTTGCTCTCGTTCTGAAATGGGACAAGGAATTCGAACTTCTTTAACCTCTGCCATTGCAGATGAAATGGAAGCCGATTGGAACTATGTTTCTGTTGCGCAAGCTTCAGGAGATAAGAAATTTGGAAATCAAAATACAGACGGATCTCGAAGCATAAGGACCATTCTTACTCCGATGCGTAAAATGGGTGCAATTGCGAAAGTCATGCTCCTTGAAGCTGCTGCAAAAAAATGGGAGGTTCCCGTATCAGATTGTAAGGCAGAAATGCACTATGTCTATCATAAAAATAGCAGAAAAAAACTGTTTTTCGGTGATTTGGTAGAAGAGGCCATGCAAATGGAAGCACCAAAGGATGTGCAACTGAAAGAAAAAAAAGACTTTAAATACATTGGTAAAACTTTAAAGAGCATAGACATCAAAGACTTTACGCACGGTTCAGCAACCTATGGCTTAGACGCCCGATTGCCCAACATGAAGTTTGCAGTAATCGCAAGATGTCCTTCAGCTTTTGGAACGGTAAAAAGCTTTGACAAATCTGAAGCTTTACAAACACCTGGTGTTGAAGATGTATTTGAGATGGACAGAGTCAAACGCCCCTTTGGAATGCTTGGTGGTGTTGCTGTAATTGCAAGCAATACTTGGGCTGCAATACAAGGAAGAAACAATTTAGACATTGCCTGGAGTCTAGGGAACAATGCCAACTATGACACTACAAAATACAAACAGCGATTGACCAATCGTGTACATACAAAAGGGAAAGTTGTACCACCTACAAAAGGAAATGTAAAAAAAGCCTTTTCTGAAGCAGACATGTTGGTTGAAGCGACCTATCAATTGCCCCATTTGGCGCATGCACCTATGGAGACCCCAAACGCATTGGCATGGGTACGCGATGGAAAATGTGAAGTTTGGGCCCCCGTTCAATCTCCCCAATCTGCGAGAGCAGAAGTCGCTAATTACTTAGAAATTGACATCAAAGATGTGACCATTCACGTTACATTTTTAGGGGGTGGGTTTGGAAGAAAATCAAAACCAGATTTTGTGGTTGAAGCTGTGGCTTTATCTCAAAAAGTCAATGCACCTGTACAAATAGTTTGGACCCGAGAAGATGACATACAGCATAGTTACTACCATACCACAAATGCACAATACTTAAAAGCATCTTTAAATAAAGATGGAATGGTAACTGGATGGCTGCACAGAACTGCTTTCCCTACAATTAATTCAACTTTTATGCCCGGGGCAAACTATGCTGCTGGGTGGGAACTTGGGCAAGGAATGAATAACAATCCTTTTGAGATTGAGCACACACGCTATGAAAATGCAAAAGCAGAGCCTTTTCTAAGAATTGGATGGCTTCGCTCAGTATGTGCAGTATTTCATAGTTTCGGAATCAATTCATTTATAGACGAACTAGCAGATAAAGCAGAGCAGGACCCATTAGAATTCAATTTAAATCTTATTGGAGAAGATCGCATTCGCCCAGATAAATCGCCACACCCTTTAAACACAAAGCGTTTAAAAAACGTGATACGTATTGCTACAGAGAACGCAAATTGGGGCAGGAAGCTACCCGAAGGACATGGATTAGGCATTGCTTTTTTCTATAGTTTTTATAGCTATGTAGCGAATGTTGTTGAAGTTTCGGTAGTTGAAAATACATTAAAAGTACATCATGTCTGGACAGCGTTAGATTGCGGAATGGTGGTCAACAGAGACAATGTTCTTAATCAAATGGAGGGCGCTGTGGTGTTCGGCATGTCAATTGCCTTGCACGGGAAAATTACAGCAAAAAATGGCGCTGTAGAACAAAGTAATTTTCATGATTATAAAATGACTCGAATGCATGAGGTGCCACCCATTGACATCTCCATTGTAGACAGTGACGAAGCAGCAACAGGTGTTGGTGAACCTGGTGTTCCTCCGATAGCACCAGCCATTACCAATGCCATTTTTAATGCCACAGGTAAACGTTACAGAACCTTACCATTGTCTGAGCATGGAATTGTATGATAAACAACGGCTAAAAAGACAAAAAACCGCTACATTACATGAAGGTTTTCATGGCTTTTTAATACATTAAAATCGCGTGGAATACTTAAAAAAAGAACCAATACTCGTCATTTTGGCTGGAGGAAAATCCACGAGAATGAAGCAACCAAAAGGGTTGTTGCCGTATAAGAATAGCTTTTGGATACTTTGGCAAATTGAAACCTTTATTGGCTCAGAGATCTGCATCGGACTTGGATATGACCATCAACTTTACTTTGACGCAGTACCTTGGCTCAAAAATGCAGTTCAAACACCAATAAACTATAAAAACAAAAACATTCGAGTAGTGATAAACCCAACCCCAGCACTCGGACCGTTTTCAAATTTACAAGCTGTTTTAAAACATGTAGATTCACATTTAGATATCATCTTTTTACATGTTGATGTCCCGTTGTTTCATAAAACAGCACAAAAAAAGCTATTCGCAACAAACAACCTACTTGTCATCCCTAAATATAAAGGGAAGAAAGGACATCCCATAAAAATAAACGCCGCATTCAGAAATGTTATTCTAGGAATTAATGCTGAAGCAGAAAACGCACGACTAGACCGACTTATTGAAACAAAAAAAGCATCAGAAATCTCATTTATAGAAGTAACTGATGCCTTGTGCATTAGAAATTTAAATACGCCAAAAGACTGGCAAATCTTTGTTTCTAGTTAAAATTTATATTCCGATAGTGGTTTCGGAAATTCTTCTGGATTAGCAGCCAAATGATAGCGAGGATCATCAATAGCTTCTTCAATAATACCGGTAAAAATTGGACTTGACTTGTACAATAACACTTTACAGTCTTCACTTAAATGTTTTAATTTTATAGCCTTTCCTTGTGCTTGGTATTTTTCCACCAAAGCATAAATTGCTTCAATAGCAGAATGATCACTAATACGAGATTCCACAAAATCAATCTCTATGCTTTCTGGGTCATTTTTAGGGTCGAATTTTTCATTAAAAGCAGAAATACTTCCAAAAAATAAAGGCCCCCATATCTCATATACTTTAGTTCCGTCTTCTTTTACACGTTTACGTGCTCTAATTTTCTTGGCATTTTCCCATGCAAAAACAAGTGCAGAAATAATCACCCCTACAAAAACTGCAATTGCCAAATCAAATAAAACTGTCACTACAGAAACCACAATTAAAACAAAGGCATCAGCAGCAGGTATTTTTCTCAAAATTCTAAAGCTAGACCAAGCAAATGTCTCAATAACCATCATAAACATGACACCTACCAAGGCAGCAATAGGAACTTGCTCAATATACTTATCGGTAAATAAAATAAAAGTCAATAAGGTTAAAGACATCACAATGCCCGAGACTCTTCCTCTACCTCCTGCATTGATATTGATCACCGTTTGTCCAATCATACCGCAACCTCCAGTTCCTCCAAACAATCCACTTACAACATTCCCTGCTCCTTGAGCTATACACTCTCTATTACCGTTACCTCTTGTTTCTGTTAATTCATCAACTAAATTCATCGTCATTAATGATTCTATTAAACCAACACTAGCAGCTAAAAATGCATATGGTAATATAAATAGAAACGTATCTAGATTGATCGGCAAGTTTTCCCACAAATCAGTATTTGGCGTAGGAAACTCTCCAGACAAGCCTTCTCCTCCGCCTTCAACAATATAAGAACCAACAGTACTTACATCTATACCTCCAAAGATAACAAGTGCAGTAGTTACTAATATAGCTGTTAAGGCAGCTGGAATCTTTTTCGTGAGTTTTGGTAACAACCAAATAATAGCCATCGTTAAAGCAACTAGACCCAGCATTACATACAATTCACTACCATACATTGCTATATTTACATAACTTTTAACACCATTAGCAGAAACTGCCACCTCTTTATGAGTGAACATTTTCACTTGAGCTATAAAGATTACAATTGCCAACCCGTTTACAAATCCCATCATTACAGAATGAGGAATTAAACGCACAAAACGCCCTAATTTTAACAATCCTGCACCAATTTGAAAACAACCCATTAAAATAACGGCAGCCAACAAATAATAATAGCCCATATTATCGATAGGGGTATCTAGAAGCATTCCTTTTGCATGCCCTTGTGAAATCATTGTAACAAAAATAACTGCAACAGCACCAGCAGCTCCTGAAATCAAGCCAGGCCTACCTCCAAAAATAGCTGTTATCAAACCAATAATAAAAGCACCTGAAAGTGCTACTAGAGGGTCAATTTGCGCAACAAAAGCAAACGCAACTACTTCTGGAATCATCGCTAAAGAAACTGTAATCCCTGCAAAAGTATCATCTTTTATATTTAATGTTTTACTTTTAATATATTTCATCATGGCATATAAATTTTCTGAAAGTCGGCAAAGGTAAGTTATATTTTAGATTTAGTTTTTATAATACGCATCTAAAACTAATTTGATATTGGCATAGGTGTTTTTCATCGCTTCTCTTACTTGATCAGCATTCTTAAAAAGGACTTGTGTGATGCCTTCTTCTAACTGAGGTTTCAGATTATTCTGAAAATCAGATTCCATCAAATACCAATGCGTAATTTTCAATTGCTGCATTTCATCCATATAAAACAAATGGTAAGTATTAAGTAGTGCCCCTTTTAATTTCAAATTTTCAGCCCCACATTCTTCTTCTACTTCTCTAATTGCTGTCTCTTCAATAGATTCTCCTTCTTCAATTCTACCTTTTGGCAGATCCCATACGTTCGACCTATAGATAAATAAGATCTCCTGAGCAGGATTTGTAACGAGTCCTCCGGCAGCAACAACAACTTTAAATTCATTTTTAAAAGCCTTCCAATCTGATGTTAAATTTGAACAAAACAAATTAACACCATCTAATTTTCCTCTTTTGAGTTTATGCAAAATCTCATCAACAACTACATCATTAAAAATATGAACAGGAAAATCATTCTCAATTTTTAATGAATCTGTCAAGATAATTGGCTTATCATTTACAAAAACTTTATACATTTGTGCTATGGTTTTAAACAAAGATACAGCAAAAAAAACAGCTGAATTTCTATTACAGATAAAAGCAATAAAATTGAGTCCATCAGAACCTTTTCAATGGGCTTCTGGTTGGAAATCTCCAATTTATTGCGATAACAGAATCACCTTATCATTTCCAACAGTTCGAAATTTCTTAAAAGAAGAAATTGCCAAACTAGTTGAACACAAACACGGAAAACCAGATGTCATTGCAGGAGTAGCAACCGGTGCCATTGCCATGGGAGTTCTTGTCGCACAAGAGTTAGGAGTTCCGTTTGTATACATTAGACCCGAAGCAAAAAAACACGGAAGAAAAAACCAAATTGAAGGGCATATCGAAAAAGGGCAAAACGTTGTGATTATTGAAGATTTAATTAGTACTGGTAAGAGTAGCCTTCAAGCTGCAGAGGCTTTAAAAGAAGTTGATGCCACAATCAAAGGGATGGTTGCCATTTTCACCTATGGTTTCGACATTGCCAAGAACAACTTTCAAGAAAACCACATCGAATTAACAACGCTGAGCAATTACGAGTATTTATTGGAGCAAGCCTTAGATAGTAAATACATTTCAGAAAAAGAATTATATACACTACAAGATTGGAGATCAAATCCAAGTGAGTGGAATCAACAATAGAAAAACATGAATTTAGAAAGCGCAAAAGTAACCGTTGCTAAATCTTCAAAAGAAGTATTTGAGCACCTGTCAGATTTACAAAACTTTGAACGATTAATGCCCGAAAACACTCAGAAATTTGAAGTTGATGGAGATTCGTTTTTATTCGCATTAAAAGGGATGCCTGAGATTAGACTGGTCTTAAAAGAAAAAACAGCCTTTTCCAATATCACATTAGGTGCAGCTAGTAGTAAATTACCTTTTACTTTGGTAGGAAATTTCACCGACATCTCAGACAACAATTGTGAAACACAGTTAATCTTTAGCGGAGAATTCAATCCAATGATGGCCATGATGGTTAAAAAACCATTGACCAAATTTATTGATGTTCTCGCTGAGAACATTGCAAAACTTTAAGCAAAAGATACTTCTTTAATACCAAATTCTTGAATAGAAGCATCTTCTAATTCAATTTGTAATTTTCCTTGAGAAGTCACATTTATAATTTTACCCATAAATAAAACACCGCTACTATCTTTAAACATAGAAGGGGTGTTTTTTTTATACAGCCAATTTAAATACAATACCTTTAGCGAAGGTGCATCCTTCGAAGAAGTCAATAGCATTCGACTTTTTAAAGCAGTAACAAGTTTTACAAGTACGGCATCTAAATCAAAAGTAGAAGCCATTTCTTTGCGTATTGATGTCACCTTGCTTAGATGTTCAGGAAAAGCAATCTGATTGACATTGAGCCCAATTCCAATAATTGCGGACTCAATCTCTTTTCCTCGCATGACATTTTCTATCAAAATTCCACAAATCTTTGCGCCAGATGACAAAATGTCGTTTGGCCATTTTATAGCCAACCTAGGTATCTTTAAGGAGTCTAAGACATCAATAATCGCCAAAGATACAGCATAATTAATCAATACTTTATCTTTTACTAAAAAGGCATCAAAAGCTACATAAACGCTGCATATCAGGTTTTTACCAGGTTTAGAAACCCACGTAGCCCCCATCTGTCCTCTCCCTTTTTTTTGTGATTTTGCTGTAACAACAGTAAAATTTTCGAGTCTTGTATTGTGTGCCAATTCTTTTAAAAAAGTATTGGTCGAATCGATGGCATCAAGTTTGATTATCTTCATTTGTTAAATATTCTACAAACAAGTTGAATATAGCGCAAAATAATCATAAAAAAACAATAACTTTGTTTTAACTATTAAAGAATTTTAATGACTGTAAAAAAAGTAAACACAGACGATTTAATTGCTGAAATTGTAAAGGGAATTGATGATGTAAAGGGAGAGGATGTTCAATTATTAGATCTTAGAGAAATAGAAAATACAGTTTGCGATTATTTCATTATTTGCTCTGGTAACTCTAACACACAAGTTAAGGCGATCTCAGGGTCAATTCAAAAAAACGTGAGTAAGAATCTCAAAGACAAACCTTGGCACATAGAAGGAGAAGTAAATTCAGAATGGGTTTTAATGGATTATGTGAATGTAGTTGTCCATGTTTTTCAAAAACAGATACGAGAATATTACGATATTGAAAGTCTTTGGGGAGATGCTAAAATAACCTCACTTAGCGCATCAAATTAATAAAAATTTATAGGCACAAAACACATGAGTGATTCTAATAAAAAAAGTAAACCTAGTATACCTAAATTCAATTTTTACTGGGTTTATGGCGCAATTTTCATTTTGATCATTGCTTTCCAATTTTTCAATACTGGTGATATTTCTTCAAGAAATATTACAACAAATAAATTTTCTGAGATACTCAATAGTAACGATATTAAAGAAATTGTTATTGTAAATAGAAGTACGGCACAAATTTATTTAACAGAAGAAGCGCTAAAAAAGGAGGCCTATAAAAATATTAAAAAGACGACGGTCTTTAATCAACGTTCCCCTATCTTTTCTTATGACTTTGGAGATCTTCAGAATTTCGAAAATCAATTGACTGAGGCAAGAGAAACCTACACGCTAGATTTCGATCAAAAACACATTGAACAAACGAGTCTTATGGACCAAGTATTCACGTTCTTGCCGTTTATTTTATTCATCGCAATATGGTTGTTTTTTATGCGAAGAATGTCTGGAGGAGGATCTGGTGCTGGCGGTGGTGGTCAAATATTTAATATTGGAAAATCGAAGGCGAAATTATTCGATAAAGATACCAAGGTGAAAACAACATTTAAAGATGTTGCCGGTTTAGAGGGTGCCAAAGAAGAGGTTCAAGAAATTGTAGATTTCTTGAAAAACCCAGAAAAATATACTTCTTTAGGAGGTAAAATACCGAAAGGAGCTTTGTTAGTTGGTTCTCCAGGAACAGGAAAAACCTTATTAGCAAAAGCTGTAGCCGGCGAAGCTGGCGTTCCATTTTTCTCGCTTTCAGGTTCTGATTTTGTAGAAATGTTTGTGGGTGTTGGAGCTTCTCGTGTGAGAGATTTATTTAAACAAGCAGCGCAAAAGTCACCATCGATTATATTTATCGATGAGATTGATGCCATCGGAAGAGCTCGTGGAAAGAATAGCATGACTGGAGGAAATGATGAACGTGAAAACACACTGAATCAATTGCTAACAGAAATGGATGGATTTGGAACCGACACCAATGTTATTGTTTTGGCAGCAACCAATAGAGCAGACGTCTTAGACAAAGCTTTGATGCGTGCAGGACGTTTTGATCGTCAAATCTATGTAGACTTACCCGACATTAATGAACGTCAAGCCATCTTTGATGTACATATCAAACCACTCAAACTTGGTACCGACGTAAACATCGAGTTACTAGCACAACAAACACCAGGATTTTCGGGTGCTGATATTGCCAATATGTGTAACGAAGCTGCTTTAATTGCTGCACGACATGATAAAAAAACGATTGAACAACAAGATTTTTTAGATGCTGTTGATCGAATTGTTGGTGGATTAGAAAAGAAGAACAAGGTGATTACTCCTAAAGAGAAAGAAGCCATTGCTTTTCATGAGGCTGGTCATGCAACCGTGAGTTGGATGCTAGAACATGCTGCTCCCTTGGTTAAAGTAACGATTGTACCTAGAGGACAATCTTTAGGTGCAGCTTGGTATTTACCGGCAGAGAGAATGATTGTTCAAACTGAACAAATGCTCGATGAAATGTGTGCTACCTTAGGAGGTAGAGCCGCAGAAAAAATAATTTTTGACAAGATCTCTACAGGTGCTTTAAGTGATTTAGAAAAAGTAACCAAACAAGCCAGAGCGATGGTCACTGTATACGGGCTAAATGACACCGTAGGAAATATTACCTATTATGATTCTTCTGGAAATGATGCTTTTGTAAAGCCTTACAGCGAAGAAACAGCAAAAGTTATTGATAAGGAGATTTCTAAAATGATTGAAGCACAATACCAAAGGGCAATTCAGTTATTGGAAAAACACAAGGAAAAATTAACAGTTCTTGCAAAATTACTTCTAGAAAAGGAAGTCATTTTTAAAGATGACCTAGTAAAAGTTTTTGGAAAAAGACCTTTCGAAAAGGAAAAAGAAATAGCGATTGAGAATTCTGACGTTGTCAGCAAAACCGAAAAATAATATTTCTTATCTTTATTTTTTTTATCAAAAATGAATTTTTTTAAAAAAGTATTCAATATCTCGAGCGAATCACCCAAAGAGGAACTTGCTAAAGAGCAAGAAATTATTTTGTCTTTGGATGATTCGTTCGTTCATTATTTTTTAGAAAAAGGTGGTAAATTCTTATACTGTACAAAAAAGGAAGAAATAGCAGCTAATTTGAATAATATACTGCTAGAAAATGATTGGAAAGAGTTGGTATGTATTAATGAAAACATCTCACAATTCACCAAGAAAGCCGAAGTTGTTTTAAAAGAAGATATTAATTATTCCGCACCATTCTTTACTTCTTGTGAGCATTTAATTGCTGATAATGGTGACATACTATTCTCTTCAAATCAACTCAGAAGTAAAAAAATCGCCTCCCTATCTGACCACTTTATTGTTTTTGCAACTACGAGTCAACTCGTTAAAAACACTGGAGAAGGTCTGACAGGGATTAAAACAAACTTTAGAGCTAATATTCCCACGAACATTAGCGCTGTAAAAAATTATTCAATCAATAAAAAAGACGATAATTTCCTAAATTACGGAAACAATAACTCAAAAAACTTATATTTGCTGCTATTCGAAGATTTTTAGTATGCGCCATTTATTGACCAGATTGATCTCTGGCTTTGTTTATGTTTCCCTTTTCATATTCGCAACTCTTTTTGACCCAAAAAGTTACATCGCCATTACAACATTGTTTGCCGCTATATGTATTTGGGAATTTTCTAAAATTGTAACATTTAAGAGCATTGTTCCTTACATTTTATTAGCAATTTCAATCTATTATTTTCCTTTTCACCTCTCTGAAAAAACACTGGTCTTTTTATTAATTGCGACCTTACTATGTTCTATTAGGTTAATCTACAATCTCTACAATACATCAAAACAGTATCCATCTGCCACTATTGACAAATTTGACTTAACAGTTCGATATATTATACTCCCTTTTGGATTTTTAATTGCATTGCCATTTGTATTTGGAGCCTACCAACCAACGATTATTATCTGTATTTTAGTGTTTATTTGGGTGAACGATAGCTTTGCTTTTGTTGTGGGAAAAAACATCGGTAAAAGAAAATTATTTGAAAGCGTATCTCCAAAGAAAACTATTGAAGGATTTATTGGGGGCTGGGTATTTTCATTACTAACGGCATACATCATTGCAGAAGTTCATGCACATCCAACTATTCACTTGTCAGATTGGATGATGATTGCCTCTATTTTATCCGTTTTCGGAACCATTGGTGATCTAGTAGAATCAAAATTCAAAAGACAAGCAAATGTAAAAGATAGTGGTACTATTATGCCAGGCCATGGGGGCCTTTTAGATAGACTCGATAGCTTATTCTTTGCCGCTCCCTTTGTGTTTTTATACCTACACTTTTTCATATAAGTCTTCAGATGTTTCATAAAGAAGGGTTTCATATCATAACAATCGCAGCCATGGTGCTTGTATTAGGAATTGTACTCCTTGATAACTTTACAGACACGTATCTATTGCAAAAGATTACACAAATTTCTTTGTTACTGCCATTTCTTGGCATCCTATATTTTTACAGAAACCCAAAAAGACGCACTGTACTCAGCAAAAAGCATATTATAGCGCCCATAGATGGAAAAATAGTACAAATTCAGGAAATAGAAGAATCTGAATACTTCCATGACAAAAGAGTGCAAATAACATTGTCTATGTCTCATTTAGACGCACGTGTTCTTCGATATCCTTGTAGCGGTCTCATAAAATACAGCTCGTACTTGAAGACAAAAAAAGATACTCTTTTAGTGAAAAAAACATCAAAAGAAAAGGAACCTACTGCGGTGATCATTGCCACGGAAGAATTTGGAGACGTTTTGTATCGGCATATAGCTAGAATATCTGAAAAAAGAATCGTAAATTACGCATCAGAAGGAAACCAAGCCATTCAGGGTCAAGATGCCGGATTCATAAAATTTAACTCAAGGATTGACCTCATTTTACCTGTAAATACACAAATTAACGTAGCTTTAGGTGATCAAGTCAAAGGAGGAAAACATATTCTTGGCCGTAGATAAATGAACGAAACAACACTAGACATAGAATTTAAAGAAGCTTACAAGACAATTTCTAAGTTATCACAAGATCAATTTGCTCCCGACATAATGCTCAAACTCTATGCCTACTACAAACAGGCAACCTATGGTGATTACAATCCTGCATATCTTGAAACGAATGAGATTGACCTTAGAAATAGTTTTAAACTAAATGCATGGATTCAATTAAAGGGAATGTCTACAGAGAATGCTAAGAGCGAATACATCAATATTGTAAATAAGCTATAAAACACCGTAATTATGAAAAAAATCACACTCTTCATCTTGATTTTGGGAATGTCTTTCCAATTTACCTCATGCAAAACAGAAGAGAAAAAGGAGATCAAACAGAAACAACAAGTATCACTTGCTGCCTATTCTTTGCACACTGCTCAAAACTCAATTGAGTGGGTAGCCTACAAAACAACTGATAAAGTCCCCGTAAAAGGAAGATTCAAAAAGGTCACCATCACAAAAAATGGCGAAGGTGCTAGTGCAAAAGAAGCCATCAATGGTGCTGAATTTTCGATTCCTGTAAGCAGTCTTTTTACTGCTGATTCCAGCAGAGACTATAAGTTAAAGAAGTTCTTCTTTGGAGTTATGGACAATACGAAATTACTTTCTGGGGTTTTGAATTTATCTGACGACACCAACGGAGTTGCTAGTATAACAATGAACAGTGTCACAGCTGACTTGCCATTTACGTATACCTTAAAAGGAAAACAATTCAAATTAACCTCTACCATGAATTTAGACCACTGGAACGCTGAAAAAGCCGTAGCCTCTATCAATCTTGCTTGTAAAGAATTGCATAAAGGTAAAGATGGTGTTTCAAAAACATGGAGTGAAGTAGGTATCGACATTAGCACTACTTTTAACTAAAAAAAGAAAGAAAAAAGCCTTCTCAAAATTGAGAAGGCTTTTTTTTATGATAAAATCTTATTGATCAATTCTTTTTTTGCTTGCTCATCATTACCAAACAACCATCGCAAGGTATTGTCTTCCCAAATTTCTTGGTATTGTTGTTCATTAATCACGTCGCGTTCAATGGCCAAGTCTAACAATTTCCCGGGATAAGAAGATTGTGCATCACTCTCCATCTCACCCAAAGGATAGGGATCATCTAAACCCATAATCACTTGATTAGCACCTTGTCGTTCAATCATTAATTTTAATGAATCTGTATCGTGAACCAATGTGTCAAAGTAGATATTTGGATGTCCAACCGCTCTTCTAGGGTGCGTTTTTCCCTCGAACAAATCTGGTCTTCCATCAAAACCTTGAATTCTCCTTCCCAAATTCATCTGAGCTAACTGACCACCGTGTGCAAAGCAAGTTCTAATATTAGGGAAACGATCTTGCATGCCATTTAATGTGTAAAAATGATAGGCATCTCCACATTGCGCCAACATCCAAATAAGATGAAAACGCCAATTGGTGTTTTCTAATTTGATCATTTTATCTCCATCATATGGATGTATTTCGATAGCCAATTTGTACTTGTCTGCCAATTCAAAGATAGGATCATTTTCCTTATCAAAAACACAACGCCACTGCCCTATAGAATCCATAAAATGCGTAGGCAAACACAACACTTTGAGTCCTAACTGCTCTACACATCGCTCCATTTCCCAAAGCGCTCCTTGTATAAACCCAGGATGCACAACAAAGCCACAGGTAAATTTTGATGGATGATCGTGTTGTACTTTCGCATTAAAATCGTTCTGAAAACGCAATGCTTTTTTCATTTCTTCTAAACGCAGTCCATTTCCGTATAACTGGGAGAGATTTAATACCACCGCATGATCCAACCGATTTTTTTCCATCCACGAAAGCTTTTCGTCTAAGAAAAAGCTAGAGTCAGTTACGGGGCGCTTCCACCCTTTTTGCAACATGTGCTTGCGCTCATCATCAACCCAAAATATTTCCTTGTCTTTCATAAACTGTGGAATTTCTTCTGGATATGGTAATAAATGTGAATGTCCGTTTATTCTAAGTTTTCTTTTCATCTTAATTCTATCAGCACAAGATAAGAGACTTGTGTTATCTATTATATGATTAGGTACTTTTATTACGTCCCTGTAATTCGTATACTTTATACGATTTTCTTTGGCGCTTGCATCACTGTTCCACAATTAGAGCAGGTGCATTTTTGATTATCAGAATAATATGAGTCGAAAATCATTGGCATATCTGTTTCAATATTATCTAAAGCAAATGTTTCTCTGTACAATTGATTTCCACAGGTTTCGCAATACCACTCCAAGGCATCGAGCATTCCTTCACTTCGCGGGTATTCAATGACCAAACCAACAGTATTTGCTTTGCGCTGTGGAGAATGTGGCACCTTTGCTGGTAATAAGTAAATATCTCCTTCATTGATTTCAATATCTTGCGGATTTCCATCATAGTCAATAATTTTCAACACCATATCCCCCTCTACTTGGTAAAAGAATTCTGGTGTTTCATTGTAATGGTAATCTTTTCTACTATTCGGTCCACCCACAACCATAATAATAAACTCTCCGTCTTTCCAAACACATTTATTTCCAACAGGTGGTTTTAACAAATGACGGTTCTCATCAATCCACTTTTTAAAATTTAAAGGCGATACTAATTTACTC
>JBELDQ010000032.1:0-14150 GCA_042094215.1 Polaribacter sp.
TCATTGAGGAAAATTTCAAAATTATTAGAGAAAAAGTAGCCAAATTAGAGGACGATCGTGTTTTAAAAGACGATATCTATGCAATGATTTCATTAGTAAGAAACAAAGCATTCATTGTGCAATAAATAAAAAAAACGTTATGATAAGAAAAATGAATATGTCCTTTATTTTAATACTACAGAGCTACTTCACTTTTCGAATTATTGCAATGACACTAAAAAAAACAACATGACATTTAAAGAACAAATAGCGCAGGGAATTCCAACAGAACTACCCGTAAAAAAACCATATCCGAAGGATACCAATAGGGCTCCAAAGCGAAAAGACATCTTATCAAAAGAAGAAAAAAAATTAGCTATTAGAAATGCATTGCGTTACTTTCCCGAGGCATGGCATAAAGAACTGGCAATGGAATTTGCAGAAGAATTGAAAGCGTATGGCAGAATTTATATGTATCGATTTAAGCCAGACTATGCCATACATGCGAGACCTGTTTCAGCATACCCTGCAAAATCATCCCAAGCTGCAGCTTTAATGCTCATGATTCAAAACAACCTCGATCCCGCTGTAGCCCAACATCCGGAAGAATTAATAACCTATGGTGGTAATGGCGCTGTTTTTCAGAATTGGGCTCAATACCTATTGGTGATGCACTACTTATCTATGATGACCGACGAACAAACGTTGCACTTGTATTCAGGGCATCCAATGGGTTTATTTCCATCGTCTAAAAATGCGCCACGAGTTATTGTAACCAATGGAATGATGATTCCTAATTATTCACAACCTGATGACTGGGAAAAATTCAATGCATTAGGTGTAACACAATACGGACAAATGACAGCCGGTTCTTTTATGTACATTGGACCGCAGGGAATTGTACATGGAACAACCATTACCGTAATGAATGCCTTTCGTAAAATACTACCAAAAGGAGAAACTCCAGCTGGAAACATCTTTTTAACTGCTGGTTTGGGAGGTATGAGCGGAGCACAACCAAAAGCAGGAAACATTGCAGGATGTATAACGATTGCTGCAGAGATAAACCCTAAAGCAGCGACTAAAAGACATGAGCAAGGTTGGGTTGATGTATTGATTGACAATATGGAAGACTTGATTACACGTGTACAACAAGCACAAGCAACGAAAGAAGTTGTCTCGATTGCTTATATTGGAAATATCGTAGAAATCTGGGAGCGTTTTTATGAAGAAAACATTCACATCCATGTAGGATCTGATCAAACATCTTTACACATTCCTTGGACAGGAGGTTACTATCCTATGGGTATTTCTTACGATGAATCGAATCGTCTTATCAGAGAAGAACCGAGAATTTTTAAAGAAAAAGTCCAAGAAACATTGAGAAGACATGCTGCTGCAATTGACAAGCATACTGCAAGAGGTACGTATTTCTTTGATTATGGAAATGCCTTTCTATTAGAAGCTTCAAGAGCGGGTGCAGATATCATGGCCGATAATTCAATTGATTTTAAATATCCTTCATACGTCCAAGATATTCTTGGCCCAATGTGCTTTGATTATGGATTTGGTCCTTTTCGTTGGGTATGTGCTTCTGGGAAACCAGAAGATTTAGATGCAACAGATGAAATTGCTGCTCGTGTGTTACAGGAAATTATGGAAAACTCTCCTGAAGAAATTCAACTGCAAATGCAAGATAATATTACTTGGATTAAAGATGCGAAAAAAAATAAAATGGTCGTAGGATCTCAAGCACGTATTTTATATGCTGATGCCGAGGGGCGTTCAAAAATAGCAGAAGCATTTAACAATGCCATTGCTGCAGGTATCATTGGACAGGTAATTTTAGGAAGAGATCATCATGATGTTAGCGGAACTGATTCTCCATACAGAGAAACCTCTAACATTTATGATGGAAGTAAATTTACTGCAGACATGGCCATTCACAATGTCATTGGAGATAGTTTTAGAGGAGCTACTTGGGTTTCCATTCACAACGGTGGTGGTGTTGGTTGGGGAGAAGTAATGAATGGTGGTTTTGGAATGCTACTAGATGGGACTAAAGAAGCGGAAGTCCGTTTAAAAAGCATGTTATTTTATGATGTAAATAACGGCATCGCACGCAGAAGTTGGGCTAGAAATAATGAAGCCATTTTCGCCATTAAACGCGAAATGGATAGATCTCCAAATTTAAAAGTAACCCTGCCAAATTTGGTAAAAGACGAACTACTAAACAATTTATTCTAATGACGACACTATTCAAAAACATCAAAGAATTGATTCAAGTGAGAACCAAACCTGTCTCATTTCTATCTGGTAAAGAAATGAGTAATTTACCAACCATTAAAAATGCATTTTTAGTTGTTAAAGAGGGCGTCATTAGTGATTTTGGAAGCATGGATGCTTGTCCAACAGCACAATTTGACAAAACAATTGATGCGACTGGGAAAATGATTTTACCATCTTGGTGTGACTCGCATACGCATATTGTCTATGCCGGAAATAGAGAAGGAGAATTTGTAGATAGAATTAAGGGAGCTTCTTATGAAGAAATCGCTAAGAATGGTGGCGGTATTTTAAATTCGGCAAAAACATTACAAAAAACCTCTGAAGAGTCATTATACCAGCAGAGTAAAGCACGGTTGGAAGAAATTATTGAGCTAGGAACAGGAGCGGTAGAGATTAAATCTGGTTATGGACTAACGGCAGATGCAGAATTAAAAATGTTACGAGTAATCAAACGGTTACAAGAAAACTATTCCATTCCTATCAAAGCAACCTTTTTGGGCGCTCACGCAGTTCCTGCCAACTACAAAGGTAACAAAGAGGGCTACGTGCAAATGCTCATCGATGAAGTCTTGCCAAAAGTAGCTAAAGAAAACTTAGCAGAGTACATTGATATATTCTGTGAGACAGGTTATTTTTCTATAGCTGACACAGCACTCATCCTTGCAGCAGGTAAAAAACATGGATTGATTCCAAAAATACATGTCAATCAATTTACAGCTATTGGAGGTGTACAAGAAGGAATTAAATTCGATGCCTTATCTGTAGATCATTTAGAAGAGATGCGCGATGAAGATATTGACGCTTTAAAAGGAACCAAAACAATGCCTGTTGCATTACCGAGTTGTTCTTTTTTCTTGAGCATCCCGTACACACCTGCACGAAAGATGATTGACGCAGGTTTACCGTTGGCTTTGGCTACAGATTTCAACCCAGGCTCTACCCCTTCCGGAAACATGAATTTTGTGGTTTCTACCGCATGTATTAAAATGAAAATGACACCTGAAGAAGCCATCAATGCTGCTACAATTAATGGTGCTTATGCCATGGGATTAGCAGATCAAGTTGGATCAATTACCAAAGGAAAACAAGCCAATTTAATACTTACCAAACCACTCAATTCTTACGGAGGTATTCCCTACTCTTTTGGGAAACACCAAATAGAAAGTGTATTTTTAAATGGCATTGAATCATAACCACAACAGAAGGTTATACATTACAAACAATAATGGAGTTAAAAGGATTGCATGTAGGCTATGAGCCTGCAGATCAAACACATTGGACAGGAAGAACATCTAGCGCAGACATCGACGCTCAGTATTGGCATGAAGCCATTGCATTACTGAATCTCAAAGACATGAATAACAAAAACACAGACATTGCCTTAATAGGCTATGCTTGTGAGGAGGGGGTGAAAAGAAATTTAGGAAGAATTGGCGCCGTAAACGGTCCCAACGCAATACGAGAACGCTTAGCGAAACTACCCATTCACTTTGGAAGCAAGCAAATAGCGGACTTTGGAAATATTAGCTGTTTGGATAGTGATATGGAAGCCTGTCAAGATGGACTTGCACAAACTATAACAGAGCTGCTGTCTCATGATATTTTTCCAATTGCAATTGGTGGCGGACATGATATGTCGTACGGACATTTTAAAGGAATTTACAATGCCGTAAATAGAAACGCTAATAAAAAAATTGGAATCATTAATTTTGATGCACATTTTGATTTACGACCAATTGAAGAAGTCTCTAACTCAGGAACGCCTTTTCATCAGATTCTACATGAGTTTGATCATATGGCGTATTTTGCTATTGGTATACAGCAACAAGGAAACACAAAAGCCCTTTTTGACATTGCTAAAAACAACCATGTTCATTATGCAATGAATGATGCTTGTGACGCGTCTAAAGAAGAATTAGAAGCGCTACAAGCACGCTTACAACCTTTTATTGATTCTTGTGATTACCTCTATATCACCATAGATATGGATGGGTTTTCATCTGCGTACGCTCCAGGCGTAAGTGCTCCTTCTCCACTTGGCTTTACACCTCATTTTGTTCTTAAAATGCTTCATTTCTTATTGCACAGTAAAAAGGTAATCTCTTGTGATCTAGCCGAGATGAATCCTCGTTTTGACAGAGATAATACGACGGCAAGTTTAGCTGCCCGACTCATAGATTATATTGTGACACATAAAGACAAGAACTAAAAAAGCCAGCTAAATAGCTGGCTTTTTTTTATACTACAACATATGAAGTGTATTTACTTCTTGCGCTGTTAATTCTCTGTAGCGTCCTCTTGGGAGGTTCTTTTTAGTCAAACCGGCAAACAATACACGGTCTAATTTCACTACCTTATATCCAAAATGTTCAAAAATCTTGCGAACAATTCGATTTCGTCCTGAGTGAATTTTAATTCCCACTTCTGTCTTAGATTCTCCAACAACATAATCTACTTCATCAATAAAAACTTTACGCCCCTCAATCACAACTTCATCTCTTATTTTATGTAAATCACTTACCGTAAACTTCTTATCTAAAGATGCATGATATAGTTTTTGTATATTGTGTTTCGGGTGTGTTAATTTTTTAGCCAAATCTCCGTCATTGGTAAACAACAACAACCCTGTGGTATTTCTATCCAATCTACCGACTGGATACACGCGCTCTTTTGATGCATTTACAATCAAATCCATTACGGTCTTCCTACCTCTTTCATCATCCATGGTAGTGATGTAATTTTTAGGCTTGTTCAATAAAATATACCGCTTCTCTTCAGGAGAAATAGATGTTCCATCAAAACGAACTTCATCGCCAGGCATCACTTTATAGCCCATCTCTGTAATTACCTTGCCATTAATTGTAACGTTTCCTGAAGCAATGTATTTATCTGCTTCCCTTCTTGATGACACACCAGAGTTTGAAATGTATTTATTCAAACGAATCCCATCAGAAGGATCTGACTTTGGTGTTGTTTTAATTTTTTTGTACTCTTTTTTCTTCTTTCCTTGGAAACCTTGTTTGCCTCCACTTTGTCGTCCTCTCGACGAGTCTTTACTTGTACTCATTGGTATAAATTTTCGGCAAAGATACTGTTAAATATTTGATTTAATTGAGTTTATCAATTACTCTTTCCACGAGTAGAGAAGGGTCTATTAAAAGCAGGCTTAAGATCCCTGCTAATAGCATCAATTTCAGAACCGTATGCAGCAATAGATATTGCTTTTTTAAATTAGACTTCCATAAAAAGTAACCTATGAATAGCAATATAATAATGGAAATCAAAAAATAATATTTCATGTAGCCTACAGACGGGTACGTAGTCAATACATACGCAGGAAAAAAGGTTAAAACAATAAAGAATATACCCATTTTCCTCGTGTTCCTTTCTCCGTATTTAACTGGAAAGGTGAGATCATTATTTACAAGTGCTCCTCTTAAATTACTGAGATCTTTAATGAGTTGCTTGAGTAATAACACAAAAAAAAGAAAGGTCGCATGGACAAAGATTATTTTTGAAAAATTTTTATAATAGACCAAAATTGCAAAAAAAGGTGAAATTGTGAGTACCGAAGCAGCTAACAAACCTCTAAAAGGGTGCTTCTTCAATTTGTGCGAGTACAACCAAATCGAAAAGACATACACTGCAAAGAATAAAGCTGCTCGGAATGATATAAGTCCCCCAAAAAAAATCCCTAAAAAGTTAAAGAGAAAATAAATTTGAAGCTTTGTCTTTTGACTAACATAAGCATCTAGGTTGGTTTTTATAGGTCTATTGATGCGATCTGCTTTTACATCGTAGAAATTATTTATGATATATCCTGCAGATACCACAAAAACAGAAGCCAAGACTATGAACAGCAATTCATAATCTAACAAAACTAATCGCAATGACTTGTTGGGAGAAAAAATAAATAACGCGGCTAAATACTGTGCAAGAATCAATACCAATATATTATATCCCCTAACCACAGAGAGTAAACTTAATAGCTTGTAGAAAACTGAAGACATCTTAGCGGTATTTACTTGTATTGGATTGGTATGTTAAAATCTATAAACCAATTCTACTTTGTACTCTTGAAGCTTTTCTTTCGCCTTTTGATAATCTTCTGTAAAACCTAAAATGTAGCCGCCACCTCCAGAGCCACAAAGTTTTAAATAATAATCATTCGATGCTATTCCGCGCTCCCATACTTTATGAAAAGGAGCAGGAATCATTGGTTTGAAGTTTTTCAGTACAATTTTAGACAACTGCTTCACATTGCCAAAAAGCGATGCAACATTACCATGTAAAAAATCATCTATACAAGCATCTGTATAGGTTACAAATTCTTCATCTAGCATTTTTCTAAACCCTTCATTCTTCATCTTATTCATAAAGATGTTGACCATAGGCTCCGTTTCTCCAATCATTTCAGAATCTAATAAAAACACAGCACCTTTACCTTCTTTTTGAGATGGAATTCCTGCGGGTTCTATATGTGTTTTTGAATTGATTAAAATCGGCAAGCTTAAATAACTATTTAGTGGATCTAATCCAGAACTCTTCCCATGAAAAAAAGATTCCATGACGCTAAAAGTTTCCTTTAAACTTAGCAACTTATCTCTTGTTAAATTTTCTAATACTGTTATTTTTGCAGTTGCATATTTATCATAAATAGATGCGACCAAAGCCCCGGAGCTTCCTACTCCATATCCTTGAGGTATTGAAGAATCAAAGTACATCCCGTTATCAATATCGGTCTTAAGCTCAGTTAAGTTAAAAGACAAACCCTCATGATTTAGTTGAGATAAGTACTCATAGAATTTCAGCAGATTGCCATTTGATTTTGCAGCTTCACCTGACAAATTGTTTGCAGATTTTAATGCGCCTCTGTAGGCATTATAAGGGATTGCCAATCCTTTCGAATCTTTAATAATTCCATATTCGCCAAACAGCAATATTTTAGCGTAAAACAAGGGTCCTTTCATAATTTCTTTTTACACTACAAAAGTAACATATTTTTTATTAAAAGTACTGATTGACTAGTTCTTATAGATGTTTTTATAAAAATTTTTCCAAATACCAATTTTTTCACCTTTTTCGTATTTCCCTCTTTCCTTTAATTTACCGTTCTTATAGTAGGTTTTCCAGACACCTTCTCTTAAATTATCTTTATAATTACCCTCTACTAATAGCTCACCTGTTTCATAAAATTCATCAAACCTTCCGTGTCTCTTATCTTCTTCATAAACTCTTTCCATTTTCAACTTACCCGACTTAAAATAAATCTTTCTCTTTCCGTGAATTGCACCATCCTTATAATTCACTTCCTGGAACACCTTTCCATCATCAAAAAAATAAGTGACCAATCCATCAAACTTTTCCTCATTTACAGAAGTATTCAAACTAAAACCTTCCATTTGCTTGGTGCCGTCCATGTAATAATCTACAATCCAAAAACCATTCTCTTTTCCCTTTGGACTTGGTCTATAATAACTTGCTTTGTCTTTTGTTGACGGATTCCAATTAGAGTCGAACCAAACTGTTTCGTTTATTGTTTCCTGAGCTGAGACTGAAGCGGATAAAAAAACAGCAATTATCACACTAAATAAGGTAGATGTTTTCATGACATTAAAGTATTGGTTCCCTTAAACTTACAAAATTTTTGCACCAAAACCAACACTATCAAGAATAAATTGTCCATTCTGACAAAAAGATGATAATTTTTTATCAATAAACGCATTCACTGTTTCTTTTTCATTGAAAGGATACAAGACATGTACATTTGCCCCTGCGTCTAAGGTAAAACAAATTTTACTTCCTGTTTCTTTCCTATACTTCCAAATCAACTGAATTATTTCCAATGTTTTTGGCTTCATCAAAATAAAATACGGATTACTCGTTAGCATCATTGCATGCAAAGTTAACGCCTCACTTTCTACAAGATTGATAAAATCATCTTGATTACCTCCCTGCAGCACTTCCGATATTTTCCCTAAGTTCTCATTCGCCTGCAAGAATCGCTGCGTTGCATACGGATGGTTGTGCATTAAATCATGACCTACCGTACTTGACACTTGCTTTTCACCTTTATCTACTAATAATATAGCATCTTGATAATTTTCAAAATTAGAGTGAACTTTATAGGGAAATTGGACTCCAAATAGATCTGAGCTCCCTGCTATCTCAGGGTGATTACCCCAAACCACCAATGGCCCTTCAATACTTCTACTTGCACTACCCGATCCTAGTCTTGCCAAAAAAGAAGCTTTTCTGTTGATATATTCCTCATTTAGAGATGGATTCAACGCTTTCTCTAAACTCATCAAACACATTGCTATTGCAGACAATCCACTTGCCGAAGAAGCAATACCACTGCTGTGTGGAAAAGAATTTTCAGAATCAATGACCATATCATATTCAAAAATATACGGGCAATACGCCTTTATTCTTTCAAAAAATTGGGCAATTTTGGGCTTAAATGCTTCTTTCTTTTCTCCTTCAAAAAACAGCTCAAAAGCAATCTCTTTTGTACCCTCTTTTTTTTGAAAACCTATGCTAGTTTTAGTATGACAATTGTTGAGTGTAAAACTAATAGATGCATTTTTAGGAATTTGCGGATCACTTTTGCCCCAATATTTCACCAACGCAATATTACTCGGTGTTTGCCAGGTATAACTTGCTTTTGTAATTGAAAAATGGAGTTCAGAAGGTATAAATTGTGTTGTATTCAAATCGAAAATATTTTAGCGTAAAGATACCTTATTTCTTTTTAAAATTTTTCCATTTTTTTTAAAATAGCTTCCTTGTAAGTTCTGCTAATAGGCAAAGCCTTTTTTCCAATTTCTATAAATTCATTCGTATATGAATCAATGCTGTTTATAGCAACAATATAGGATCTATGAATTCTTAAAAAATCAGATTGAGGCAACTTTACTTCAATATTTGAAATAGTTTCTCTAGTAACAATCGTTCTATTTTCTTGATGAATCTTGACATAATCACTCAAACTCTCGATGTACAAAATAGTATCAAAATTAACTTTTACCATTTTTCGTTCAGAACGCACGAAGAAAAAATCAGAAAGCGGTGATGCAATGACACTTTCACTAGAAGTGGTTAGATTTACCGTTTCAAAAAACGCATTCACAGCTTCTAAAAAACGATCAAATGCAATCGGTTTCAACAAATAATCAACAGCTTTCAAGTTAAACCCCTCAACGGCATACTCTCGGTAGGCCGTGGTAAAAATAACCTTTCCTTTATTAGACACTAATTTTGCCAAAGACAACCCCGTAATGTCGGGCATGTTAATATCTAAAAAGAACAAATCAATTTTTTGAGAATTAATAACATCAAGTGCTTCACTGGCATTTTTACAACTCTTCACCAACTGCAAATTAGGGGTTTTCTCTATAAAAGAGCTTAAGATTTCTCTCGCCATAGGCTCATCATCTACCACAATACAGGAAATTACTTTAGACATTCGCTACCGTTTTTAATCCATTAATCTTAATTTTTAAGTCGACACTAAACATAGTATCTGATCCAGTAATTGCTAAATCATAGGCATTTGGATACAACATTTCTAGACGCTTTTTAATATTTTCCAGTCCAATTCCATGAGTAGTATCGTTCATCATTTCTGCAGAATTAACAACCTTAAAAAGCAACGTATCTCCTTTTAGTGACAACTTAATTACAACCTCCATTTTCCCGTTGATTATTTTACCATGCTTAAAGCTGTTTTCCAAAAAAGGAATGAATAGCATAGGTGCAATTTGTATAAAATCAGTTGTGTTACTTTTACTGAATGTTACATTGAGCGTATCACGAAAACGCATTTCTTCTAAGGAAATATAATCTTCTAAATGAGCTACCTCATCTTGTAAATTTACTGAGGGCTTATTTACCTGATAGAGAATATAATCCAACAAGTTAGAGAGTTTCAATATCATTTCTGGTGCTTCATCTTTTTTAGTTAAAGCAAAACCATAAATCGTATTCAGGGTGTTAAACAAGAAATGCGGATGAATTTGCATTTTTAAAAACTTTAACTCATTCTCCTTCAACTCTAGGGCTGTCTTTAAAAATTTTTTCTCTAATGATTCTTTGACAAGAATGGACTTGTAGTTGTATTGAATCATACTCACTGTCACCACAATCAAGGTGACAAAAAAGACACCAAAAATTATTAAAGGAAGTGATTTAGTGATTGTCATCGTATTTTCTACCGGCACATCTATTAAGAAAACCAATCCATAAAAGACAGATAAGGTAATCATATAGACCGCAATGATAGTTGCATACACACTATATAAAATAAAAGTTCTGTAATTTTTAACTAACAAATATTTTGGAACTAAATGATAGACAACAAAGTAACTGAGTGAAATCGTTACCGGCATTAGGAATAATGAGAACTGATTCACATAGGTCGTTTCAGTGCTTCCGTAACCTAAAAAATAGGTGTAAAAAAAGTAAATCACCAGCCAAAAGAATGCATGTGCAATTCCCTTCAACAATAACCGTATGATATCATTCTTTTTAAACATTACCTTGCAATATCTTAATTTTTAAAGAAACTTAATTCATTTAGAGACAAAATTCATAAATGACACCTGTTACTACAAATTTAAACCGATGTTTGTATTTAAACAACCAAATAACGTAAAAACGAGGTTGTTTTGTGTAAAACATCGCATTCTAAAAAACCACACTACTATTTTACTTATTTTTGAACTTTGTTTGTTTTAATCATGAGTATGATGCACCTATATCTTCAAAGCCAAAATAAGAGTACACTTTCGTTTATCTTTCAGAAAATGAGTGAAGGAGGGGCTTTATTCATGTACTCGTTGTTGATAATCCTACTTATCATTTTATTTTTGATTGTCAAAACCTCAGCACAAAAAAATAAAACCTCAAAACTCATTTCACAAATAAATGCGATCAGTCTATTCGCACTTGTTTTTGGCTTCTTAGGTCAGATAATAGGAATGATACAAGTGTTTGACGCCATTCAATTCGATGGCAACATCTCTCCTGAAATCATGGGAAGAGGTTTAAAGATCACCTCTTTACCTCCTGCTTTTGGCATGCTTGTTTTTTTAATAGGCCGAGGAGGAACCATTATCCTCACTGCTTTTAAAAAATAAGCACACACATCGCTCTGAATCTGTAAAAAAGCCGCAAAAACAGGTTACTTCAGTTATTAAAATCGCTCTTTATCGCAATAGCTAAAATGACACGATTGCTCCTATTATATTTGTAGGTCAAGATCTAAAATATGCCATATGATAACCATGCGCCTGAGTCCCTTTTTTTTACGAATAGTATTTCTCTTTTTACTTTTTAACAACAGTTTTATAAAGGCTCAAACAAACTTTCTATCTGAAATTGGAGCAACTGACAGCCTCTATTCAAACACCCTAAAAGAACAGCGGAAAATATGGATAGACTTGCCACAAAATTATAATGAAAATAGCAGCTACCCGGTTGTTTACATTATTGATGGTGAAATGCATCTACCCACCGTTTCCGTTTTGCAAAATTATTATTCGGGAGGTTTTTTTCCTGAAATGATACTTGTTGGAATTTCAAACCAACAAAATAGAACAAGAGATTTAACCATTTCTAAAATAACCAACAGACAAGGTGGAGCGTTTGCGCAAGAGACAGGGGGTGCCGACAAGTTTACAGAATTCATTGAAAAAGAATTAATACCATACATTGAAAAAAAATACCCAACAACAACCTACAGAACACTCATAGGACACTCATTCGGTGGTTTATTTGCCATAAACACGCTTGTTCACTACCCGCATCTTTTTACAAATTATTTAGCTATTGATCCAAGTTTAGACTGGGATAATCAAAAACTATTAAAAGAAGCAGAAGAGGTCTTAAAGAACAATAACCTAAACAACAAAGCCCTTTTCATCTCTTTAGGAGGACAACTTCATATGCAACGCAATGACATCACTCTCGAAAACATCATGAATGACACGAGTGACTACACCTTATTTGGAAGATCTAATCTAGTATTTACAGAATTGGCAAAAGCACACCAGAAGAATGGTCTCAAAACAACTTGGAAATTTTATGAGAAAGATTTTCACGGTACTATTTCATTCCCATCCATAAGAGATGGAATGATTTCATTTTTTGATTGGTACGAAATCAAAGACACCCATAAATTCAACGACCCAAACACCTCAACTTCTGAGCTATTAAAAATCATTACAAAACAAGAAGAACGCTACCAAAAGCACTTTGGGTATTTCACACCTCCGTTCGATGAAGGACTTTTAAACATGTCTGGCGCTATGTTTCTGGAAATGGGACAAACTGAAAAATCTTTGGCCTTCTTTGAACTCGCTGTAAAATACTATCCTCAAAGCGCCAATGCCTACAGCGCTCTAGCAGAATTTCACGCCTCTCAAAAAGACTATTTCAAAGCACTAGAAAATGCAACCAAAGCCTATAATATTGATAAGAGCGAGGCACTTTCAAAAAAAATAACCGATTATAAGGCGCTACTTAAGAAAAGTAAAAAACAGCTAAAAAACGGGTAAATAAGGGACTAAACCTCCATTTTATCGCATCAAATAGAACACAAGGACACACACCAATACCTTTGTTGCTTTAATCTTAAAACCATACCATTATGAGAATGCCATTTATCGAATTTTTAAGCAACGGAGATTTAAAATTTGTCGTTGTACTCTATGCTTTTTTAATCGCAGCTGTGCTATTTTTTATTAAAAAACTAAAGAATAAAGAAGAACAAGAGACCTATAACCTGAAAATAAACAAACTCGTTAGCTGGTCTTTATTGATTGCTGGAGTTTCTCTACTACTTGGATTATTACACAGCTTTTACTTTATTTCGAAAGCGAATGGCATTGCAACTCCTCTTTTATTTGGAGGTCTCTCCAACATGCTTACCACACCAGTACTAGGGCTGTTTATCGCAATGATTATAAAGCTTCTAGCAACTCCTCTATCTTCTCAAAAATAACCCATGAAAACGATTTTAAATCTTACGTTATTTCTTTTCACCCTCATTGGATTTTCACAATCCAAAGGTGATGAATTTAGAAATAAAGGAAAACTAGACAAAGCGATTAAGGCATACACATCTGATTTTAAAAAGAATAAATCAAATGCAACAAACACCTATAATCTCGCTTGTGCTTTTGCCTTAACCTATCAAAAAGACAGCGCATTTCATTACTTAAACATTGCACTAAAAACCGATTCTCGCCTTTGGGCCTTAGCAGATAATGATTTGTATCCACTTACAGATGACCCAAGATGGACTGCTATTGAAGATGGACAATTAAAAAAATATGCATCCAAAAATGGCGCCCTAAAGAATCCGGCATATGCCAAGCAATTACTTCGCTTAATTCAAAAAGATCAGGCGCTCGATTACCAATTGGATATGGCGAAGAAGTATTACATGAAGAATAATGCCATTCCGCATTGGTACTACCCCATCGCTGCACGTAAAAAAGAAATCGGTTCTGACAATTTTTCAAGCATTGAAAAACTAGTCGCAACCCATGGATGGCCTACCTATTCTATGGTTGGAAAATTGGCTGCAGATGCCCCATTAATCATTATCAATCATCTCGAAGAAGAAGAGAGTAGAATCGCGTACCTACCAAAAATAAAAAAGGCCTGCCTCGAAAAAGAGGGGAGCTGTATGGAATATGCCAAAATAAATGATCGTATTTTAGTAAATACAAACAAACTACAAACCTATGGAATGCAGTTTCGATACAACAGCAAAAGACAATTAGAACCTTTTCCAATCAAGGATCCTGAATATGTAGACCAGAGAAGAAAAGCAATCGGACTAGAACCCATACAACAGTATTTGAAAAGGAAGA
>JBELDQ010000033.1:0-14107 GCA_042094215.1 Polaribacter sp.
AATCGTCAGAGAGAAAAATTAGAAAAGAATTTAGGTTCTATTACTGATATGACTCGTTTGCCTGGTGCTTTATTTGTAGTAGATGTTAAGAAGGAGCACATTGCAGTTGCAGAAGCTCAAAACTTAAACATCCCTATCTTTGCAATGGTAGATACAAACTCAGATCCTAGACCGATTGATTATGTAATTCCAGCAAATGATGATGCTTCTAAATCAATTGAAAAAGTATTAGGTTATATTACCGATGCTGTTGCCAATGGTTTAGCTGAAAGAAAAGCAGGAAAAGAAAAAGCAAAAACTGAAGCTCCAAAATCAACTGAAGCGAAAACAGAAGAAGCGAAATAATTAAATGTATAATTCCGTAAAACCTTTCTAATAACTCATTAGAAAGGTTTTTCAAAAAAATAAAAGTGACATGGCAAACATAACTGCTGCAGACGTAAAAAAATTAAGAGAAGCAACTGGTGCTGGAATGATGGACTGTAAAAAGGCATTAGTAGAGGCAGAAGGAAACTTCGATAAAGCAATTGAAGTATTGCGTAAAAAAGGTCAGAAAGTAGCCGCTAAAAGAGCTGATAGAGAATCTAATGAAGGAACTGCTATCACTAAAATTAATGATGACAACACCGCTGGTGTTGCTATTGTTTTAGCTTGTGAAACTGATTTTGTAGGTAAAAATGATTCTTTTAAGGAATTGGCAAATAAATTCGCAACAATCGCATTACACCACGACAGTAAAGAATCTTTCTTAGCTGCTGATTTTGATGGAATGACTGTTGCTGATAAACTTGTTGAACAAACTGGAGTTATTGGAGAAAAATTAGACATTACTGCTTTTGAAAGAGTAGAAGCTCCTTTCGTAGGATCTTACACGCACGGCGGTAAAATCGCTGCTATTGTTGGTTTAACATCAGCTGTAGACAATTCTGATGTGCTAACCAAAGACGTTGCAATGCAAATTGCATCTATGGGTGCAACTACATTATCATACAAAGATTTTGACCCTACATTTGTTGCTGCAGAAACTGAAGCAAGAATCGCTGTAATCGAAAAAGACAATATTGAGTTAGGAAGACTTGGAAAAACATTGAAAAATGTACCACAATACATTTCTATGTCTCAATTAACTGAAGAGGTTTTAGCTAAAGCTGAAGAGACGGCAAAAGCAGAACTTAAAGCAGAAGGGAAACCAGAGCAAATTTGGGATAGAATTTTACCAGGAAAAATGGAAAGATTCGTTTCTGACAACACTACATTAGATCAAGAACAATGTTTATTAGATCAAAACTTCATCAAAGATGAAAAGAAAAATGTAGCTACTTATGTTGGTTCTTACGGAGATGTTGCTATTAGCACTTTCAAAAGAGTTTCTTTAGGATAATTCTATTCTACATTAAATCATACTAAAAACCATTCGTTTCCGAATGGTTTTTTTGTACAGAAAAACAAAACTACAACACAAACGCTTTCTTGGAATTTAGTATATTTGCGAAACTTTCAATAACATTATGCAGTATAAAAGAATTCTTTTAAAATTAAGTGGAGAAGCACTCATGGGAGACAGGCAATATGGGATAGACCCTAAACGCTTATCTGAATATGCTAAAGAAATAAAAACCGTTGTAGACAAAGGCATCGAAGTTGCCATTGTTATTGGAGGTGGAAATATATTTAGAGGTGTTGCCGGTGCTAGTAACGGAATGGACCGTGTGCAAGGAGATCATATGGGAATGCTAGCCACCTGTATCAATGGATTAGCGGTACAAAGCGCATTAGAAGCTGAAGGTGTATACACACGATTACAAACCGCCATTGAGATTAAAGAAATCGCAGAGCCGTATATCAAAAGAAGAGCGATTCGACATTTAGAAAAAGGAAGAGTTGTCATTTTCGGAGGAGGAACTGGAAACCCATACTTCACAACAGATACTGCCGCCGTGCTTAGAGCCATTGAAATCGGAGCTGACGCTATTTTAAAAGGAACACGTGTAGACGGTATTTACACCGCTGACCCAGAAAAAGATAAAGACGCGATAAAATTCGAAAACATCACCTTTAAGGAAGTCATTGAAAAAGGACTTAAAGTAATGGACATGACTGCCTTTACATTAAGTGAAGAGAATTCATTGCCAATTATTGTTTTCGACATGAATACCAACGGAAATCTAATGAAATTAATTTCTGGAGAAAACATTGGAACGGTAGTAAATAATTAATAGATCATAAAAGTTTAAGTAATGAACGAAGAAATTGAATTTATAATAGACAGCGCTAAAGAGCAAATGCAAAATGCCATAGAGCACTTAGTGAAAGAACTAAGAAACATTAGAGCAGGAAAAGCAACACCTGCAATGTTAGCTGGAATTCAAGTAGATTATTATGGTTCTTCTACGCCATTAAGTCAGGTGGCCAACGTAAACACTCCCGATGCAAGAACCATTACTGTGCAGCCTTGGGAGAAAAATATGTTACACGAAATAGAAAAAGCCATTATGGTTGCAAACATAGGCTTTAACCCTATGAATAACGGAGACAATATCATCATTAATGTTCCACCACTAACAGAGGAAAGACGTATTGGCTTATCCAAACAAGCCAAAGCAGAAGCTGAACACGCAAAAGTAGGGGTTAGAAACGCACGTAAAGAAGCTAACAACGAAATTAAAAAGGTAGACGTTTCCGATGATATGAAAAAAAATGCAGAAGTAGAAATTCAGACATTAACAGATTCTT
Organism: Polaribacter sp.; assembly: GCA_042094215.1. Classification (GTDB taxonomy): domain Bacteria; phylum Bacteroidota; class Bacteroidia; order Flavobacteriales; family Flavobacteriaceae; genus Polaribacter. The sequence continues at coordinate 2,734 of JBELDQ010000033.1, forward strand.
TTGTGAAAAAAACTGACGAATTATTCGTTGTAAAGGAAAAAGAAATCATGACTGTTTAATCACATCATCATACCATCAAATAAAGGAAAAGAGTGTTTTAAACACTCTTTTTTTTTGGTTTAGGTTTACAAACATTTAGTACCTTTGTTGAAAATAAAAAAGCATGAATTTCTGGACAAAAGTAGCAGGGGTAATTTTACGAAACAGATACATTGTTCTTCTGTTAGTCGCAGCTGTTACTGCATTCTTAGCCTCGCAGATGAAACACATGAGGTTTTCATATACCGAAGCCAATTTGCTACCCGAAAATCATGAGGCCAACATTCAATACAACCAGTTCTTAGAAATTTTTGGCGAAGAAGGAAATCTCGTCATCCTTGCTGTGAAAGACAGCACTCTTTTTACTCCAGAGAAATTTAATGCCTGGAACGCTTTGACAAAAAAATTAGACGCTCACAAGGAGGTTGAATTCTCTGTATCTATTGCTGATGTTCAACAATTAAAAGCCGACAGAAAAAACAAAAAATTCATTGTTCAGCCCTTAATAGCTAGTACTCCAACAACACAAAAAGAGATTTCTAATATAAAAAAAGAACTCTTCGAGAAGCTGCCTTTTTACGACAATCTTCTTTACAACAAAACAACAGGAACAGTTCAAACAGCGATATACCTTGACAAAAAAATAGTAAATACGCCAGAACGTAGAAACTTTATATTCAATGACCTAATCCCTACGATTGCATCTTTTGAAAAAGAGCATAATTTAAAAGTTCGTATCTCTGGGATGCCCTATATCAGAACCTTAAACTCTCAGAATATTCAAGACGAAATTTTACTATTTGTAGTCGGCGCTTTGCTCATTACAGCCATTATATTTTTCTTCTTTTTTAGATCTTATAGAGCGACGTTCATCACATTACTTGTAGTCATGATTGGCGTGGTGTGGGCTTTTGGTTTTATTGGCTTGTTTGGATATGAGATTACTGTATTAACTGCATTAATACCTCCTCTAATTATTGTTATTGGGGTGCCAAATGCTGTGTTTTTAATAAACAAATACCAACAAGAGGTTAAAAAACACGGGAACCAAGCGAAATCATTACAACGTGTTATTTCTAAAATTGGAAATGCCACTTTAATGACCAATATTACCACTGCATCTGGTTTTGCCACCTTCGTATTCACGAAAAGTCAACTCTTAAAAGAATTTGGGATTATCGCTTCTATAAATATTGTTGGGATTTTCATTTTAGCTTTATTAATTATTCCAATTATTTATAGCTTTATGCCATTACCCAAGAAAAAACATTTAAATCATTTAGAGAAAAAATGGATTGACAATGTTGTAAATTGGATGGAAGAAATGGTTCGTTATAAGAAAATTACCATATACATCACCACCGTAATTGTCATAATCATTAGCATTATAGGTGTCTATCAAATTCGTGTTTCTGGAAGCTTAATTGAAGACATGCCAAAGGGCAAGCAGTTTTATAAAGACATCAAATTTTTTGAAAACGAATTTGGTGGGATTATGCCTTTGGAGATTTTAATAGACACCAAAAAAGAAAAAGGTGTTATGAAACTTTCCACCTTGAAAAAGATGGAAAAGATTAATGAAGCTATTGAGCAGTTCCCTGAATTATCAAAACCTATCTCTGTTACAAATCTAGTAAAGTACTCAAAGCAAGCTTACTACAAAGGAATTCCTAAATACTATCAACTCCCTACTTCTCAAGAACAGAGCTACATATTTGCCTACACAAAAAATTCTGATGGGAATTCGAAAATGTTAAATAATTTTGTTGATTCAACAGGGAGATATGCAAGAATAACAACATTTATGAAAGACATCGGCACCGATAGGATGACCTTAATACAAGATCGCTTAAAAGCCGTAATTGCTAAAGAATTTCCTGCTAATAGATATGAAGTTCATCTAACCGGTAAGGCGCTAGTTTTCCTCAAAGGAACCAACTACCTTATTAATAACCTAATGATTTCATTATCATTGGCTGTCTTCCTCATCTCGCTTTTTATGGCTTGGATGTTTCGATCTTACCAGATGATTCTAATTTCAATCATCCCAAACATACTGCCTTTATTAATTACTGCAGGATTAATGGGATTCATTGGCATCCCTATAAAACCATCTACCATTTTGGTATTTAGTATTGCTTTTGGTATTTCAGTAGATGACACCATTCATTTTCTTGCAAAATACAGGCAAGAACTGCAAGCGAATAACTGGAAGATTAAAAAATCGGTGTACAGCGCCCTAAGAGAAACGGGAGTCAGTATGTTCTATACATCAATTGTATTGTTTTTCGGTTTTTTGGTATTCACCGTTTCTAGTTTCGGAGGCACCATCGCACTAGGTGGTTTGGTATCGGTAACACTACTATTTGCCATGGTCTCTAACTTATTGTTATTGCCATCTCTATTACTTACTTACGAGAAAAAAATCACCAATAAGAAAGTATTTAAAGAACCAGCAATCAAAATTTTTCCACCAAAAGAGAATCAATCAGAAGAGAACCTTTAAATTCATATTATATTCACAACAGTATCGTTGTTAATTATCGCTAAAAAAGTATCTTTGCTTTTCAATCTCACAGAGGTGATATTGTAACTATTTATTTTTAAGAAGATGACTAGAAGTAGCGTATTAGAATTATTAAAATCAGACAAGTTTTTACAAGAAGTAACCGTAAAGGGGTGGGTTAAATCATTTAGAAGCAAACGATTTGTTGCCTTAAATGACGGATCTACCATACACAATATCCAATGTGTTGTAGACTTCGAAAACACAAGCGAAGCCTTGTTAAAAAGAATTACTACGGGTGCTGCTGTAGCCATTAAAGGAACGTTAACCGAAAGTCAAGGAAAAGGACAGACTGTAGAAGTACAAGTTTCTGAATTGGAGATTTTAGGTGACTCAAACCCAGACGAATACCCGATTCAACCAAAGAAGCACAGTTTGGAGTTTTTGAGAGAAAATGCACACTTACGCATTAGAACCAACACCTTTAGTGCAGTTATGAGGGTGCGTTCAAAACTATCTTTCGCTGTTCATCGTTATTTTCAAGAAAATGGATTCAATTATGTAAATACCCCAATTATTACAGGGTCTGATGCAGAAGGAGCGGGAGAAATGTTTGGAGTATCTGCATTTGAAGCAAATAAAGCACCATCGAATGAAGATGGTTCTATAGATTATAAACAAGATTTTTTTGGCAAAGAAACGAACCTAACGGTTTCTGGTCAGCTCGAAGCTGAAACCTATGCCATGGCTTTAGGAAAAGTATATACCTTTGGCCCTACATTTAGGGCTGAAAATTCGAATACAACACGCCATTTGGCAGAGTTTTGGATGATTGAACCTGAGGTTGCTTTTATGGACTTAGACGGCAATATGGACTTGTCTGAAGACTTCATTAAATATGTTTTAGAATATGTTTTAGACCACTGTAAAGATGATTTAGCCTTTTTAGACAAACGCTTTTCAGACGAAGAAAAGACAAAACCTCAAGCGCAACGAAGCGACATGAGCCTGATAGAAAAACTAGAGTTTGTTGTGCAAAACAACTTTAAAAGAGTTAGTTACACCGAAGCAATCGATATTTTACGCAATTCCAAACCAAATAAAAAGAAAAAATTTGCCTACCCTATAAACGAGTGGGGTGCAGACTTGCAATCAGAACATGAGCGATTCTTGGTTGAAAAGCACTTTAAGTGCCCTGTTATCTTATTTGATTATCCAGCCAACATTAAAGCCTTTTATATGCGCTTAAATGAAGATGGAAAAACGGTAAGAGCCATGGATGTTTTATTTCCTGGAATTGGAGAAATTGTTGGAGGAGCTCAACGTGAAGAGCGCCTTGATGTTCTTAAAGAAAAAATGGCAGCGCTAGAGATTGATGAACAAGAATTGTGGTGGTACTTAGATACTCGTAAATTTGGTACGGCCGTGCATTCTGGATTTGGTCTAGGCTTTGAGCGTTTGGTTCAATTTGCAACCGGAATGGGAAACATTAGAGATGTCATACCTTTTCCAAGAACTCCACAAAACGCAGAATTCTAAGCACGGGAAAAACCAATAGTTATACAATGCTAAAACAAAGTTTAAATTTTAAGTTACTGCAAAAATTATCTCCTCAACAGATACAGTTGATGAAGTTAATTCAGTTGCCTACACAAGCTTTTGAAGAGCGTTTAAAACAAGAAATAGAAGAAAATCCTGCATTAGATACAGGAAAGGAATCCTCAGAATTTGAAGATTCTTTAGCCAATGAATATGAAGATACAGGAAACGAAAAAATAGACGCTGAAGACATCAATATTGATGAGTATTTGAGCGACGATGAAATTCCGAACTACAAAACTCAAGCAAACAATTACGCGTCGGATGACGAAGAAAAAGACATCCCTTATGCTGCAGGAACTACTTTTCATCAATCTCTAAAGAATCAATTAAACACCTTTAGAATGAATGATGAAGAGCGCCTAATTGCAGAGTTTCTGGTAGGAAGTATTGATGATAGTGGTTACATAAGACGGAACATTCTAGACCTGGTAGATGACTTAGCTTTTACACAAAATATTTTCACCACAGAAGAAAAAGTCATTGAATTGCTCACCACAGTTGTTCAACGATTAGACCCTATAGGTGTTGGAGGTAGAGATTTAAAAGAATGTTTAATTATTCAATTAAAATCTAAACCCACACAACACAATAGAAGTATAGCCATAGACATTCTTACAACATCCTTTGATCATTTTGTAAAAAAGCATTATCGGAAATTAATGGAAAAATTTGACATTTCAGAACCCCAATTGAAAGAGGTTATTCAAGAAATAAGCAAACTAAATCCAAAGCCAGGAAGCTCCTATGCCGGGAACAATAAAATTGCAGAGCAAATTGTTCCTGATTTTTCAATCAAAATAATTGATGGAAATTTAGATTTGACCTTAAATTCTAGGAATGCACCAGAACTGCATGTCTCTAGAGAGTATAACAATATGCTAAAAGGATATCAAGAATCGAAAGAAAAGTCTAAATCTCAAAAAGATGCAGTGCTGTTCATCAAACAAAAATTAGATGCAGCCAAATGGTTTATTGATGCTATTAGACAGCGTCAGCAGACATTGCTCATTACAATGAATACCATTATGCAATATCAATATGATTATTTTTTAACCGGAGACGAGCGAAGGTTGAAGCCGATGATTTTAAAAGATATTGCTGATGAAATTAATATGGATATTTCTACGGTGTCTCGTGTAGCCAATAGTAAATACGTATCTACACCCTATGGAACAAAACTCATCAAAGAGTTCTTTTCTGAGTCTATGAAAAATGATAAAGGCGAAGATGTTTCCACCAAAGAAATTAAAAAAATTCTTGAAAATGTGATCGGCGAAGAAAATAAGAGAAAACCATTAACAGATGATAAGCTCGCTGCTGTTCTCAAAGAAAAAGGATATCCAATTGCACGAAGAACAGTTGCTAAATATAGAGAGCAATTAGACATTCCTGTTGCACGATTGCGAAAAGAAATCTAACTAGTGAGATTTCATAAATTCATATCTGTACTATTACACCCTGTTGTAATCCCCACAATAGGTATTGTCTTGTTTTTAGCACTAACCCAAGATAGGATTCCAAGAGAAGTTGCGTACTTCTTACTAAGCAGTATCTTTTTGACAACCTATGTGATACCTCTTGTATTTTTATTCTTTTTAAAGCACTTCAAACTTATAAAAAGCTTACAGCTAAGTAGTATTACCGAAAGAAAAATACCCCTATTCATGATGCTTGTCATTTTCTATATTTTGGGAAGTTATTTGATACGCATTCCGATTTTCAAGGCGTTAGGAATTCTATTTCACGGAACCAACATGGCATTGATTGTGGTATATATTCTATTCTTTTTTAAAATTAAAACAAGCTTACACGTTATTTCTATGAGTTGTTTATTTGGCTTCTTCTTAATGTACTGTACCCAGTACAACATTAATATGATACCCATTGCTATACCACTACTCTTATTAACAGGTCTTCTAGCGAGTTCTCGACTCATTTTACAAGCACACACAACTAGAGAGGTTTACATTGCTTTCTTCTTGGGAATCAGCTCGCAATGCATTGCATTTACACTGTTATAATAAATAAAAGACCATTCCCATCCTCAATACTTTTGAACCGATTGCTGTTGTTCCAATGCTCGCATCCTTCAAAATAGGTGTTAGACCATAATAGACATTAAAGTTAAAGGAGGAATACCCAGCCGAGAGTGTCAAACCACACTGAACTTTATTAAAACGTGCAAGATTGGTATAGGTAGTAACCACTGCATTATCCGTATGTTTCATAGAGTTCCTGATATTGTAACTGAATTTTGCGCCTGCATAAATTCTCCAGAATTTGTATTTATTTGCGGTAGATGTTCTCCATCTAAACTCCAAAGGAAGTTCTAAGGAATGTGTCCTTAAGTCACTTCTAGACTGCGTAGTATCATCTACTTCTGCGACAACTTGGTCATTTTGAGTATACAGCTTAAAACCATGCCTTAGCGCGTCATAGGCATATCCTACGCCAATACCCAAAGCTAATTTTCCACTTTTCACAAGAGAAACATCTCGTATATAGCCCATATTTATACCATAGGAGAAGCCACTTCCAATCACCCCAGAAGGCTGATTTATCAATTCATTAAATGTAATACCAAAGTACAGCTGATCTTCCCAGTAGGAAGAACCTATTTCAAGTGAGTCTTTTTGACAAAAAAGCACCCCCGCATGTGCACACAACAGAAAAACTAGTATTTTTTTCATGACAATAAGGTGTATTCTTTCAGGTTAAAGATATTCTTTTTTTACATAAAAAAAGGACAATCATAATGATTGTCCTTTTTTAAGATATGTATGAAAATACTTATTGCTTGATTTCCTCCACCTTACGGCTAGACAAACTCAATTTCAAGGCATTTACATCTCTTAATTTTAATTTAATATCAGAAATTGTACCAACACTTGATCCTACATCTGCTTTAATTGAAGTAGTCATGTATGGGTGTTCTGCTTCTGATCTTTGAGATCTTTCGTTATAAATAAAAGCAGTAACGTCATCCGCAGTAGCGATTTTGTCGTTTAACTGAATTTTATCTCCTGTACCTAACTTTGCGTCTTTTGCTTTTCCTACATAAATAGTACTCACTAAGCTTTTATGCTCAAGTTTCTTTACTTCGGTTGCATTTGGCAAACTTGGGTTTTCAATTTTTAAGTCTGTTTCTCTCATTACGGTAGTTACCATAAAAAAGAACAACAACATAAAAACAATGTCAGGTAACGATGCAGTGTTTACTGCTGGCATCCCTTTTTTCTTCTTTCCGAATTTAGACATAATACTTGTTTTTAATATTAATTAGCAGAAGTTGGTTCTGCATCCGAAACAATCTGTGGATAACTAGTTTTGATAAACTCAACTTTCTCCTTCAATTCTTCGTTACTCTTATCCTTCTTGTATGCTTGTTCAAGCACGCTGTAAGATGTATTGTACTTCTTTAAAGCCAATGCATTTCTTAACTCCGTATAAGCTCTTAGCAGTTCGTTTTGAACTTTTATGTACATTCCGTATTCTGTACCTCTATCACTTTGAACAGAAATAATTGCTTTGTTTGGATGATCTGATGATGCTGTCGACTTTTCACCGTTACAATAATCACAGGTTCCCGTAGAAACACCATCTACAATCTTTCCTTCACCTCCTCCGTTATCAATAAATTTAACTGCAGCATCTTTCAACTCTTCTACAGTCATCGTTTCGCCCTCAACAAGCAATTCGTTATTTCTATTGATATTAACTTCGAAAATATTTCGTTCTTTAATTATAGGAGGAACATAATCTTTTGGTGGTTTTTCAGACAATTTCTTTGAAATACCTGAATCCACGTCCATTGTAGTTGTTACAAGGAAAAAGATTAATAACAAGAAGGCAATATCCGCCATCGAACCTGCATTAATTTCTGGGGTTTCTCTTCTTGCCATAAATTATGATTTAATTAATCCTTTTACTAAATCCCATACAAAAAACACTCCCGCGATTAAGCCAAGGAACATACTATACCAAATTCCTGTACTTACCCATTGATTGATTGAAGAACCTGCTTCTCCACCTTTCAGAACTTTTCCTTGAGGATCTGTTACTTCAAGGCTATCTCCTGTAAAATAAGCAAGTGCTAACAAAACTCCCAATGCGAGAACTCCTAATCCAGTTTTTTTAAGATTCTCTGGGTTTTTAAACATAGCACCTAAAGAAAGTACTACTGTTACACCAATTGCTAGGTACAACAACCCTTGAGAGAACGCCACAATTGGCGTAATGATGCTCTGCTGCACCTCTGCGTCATTTTCTATCAAGTCTGCATCCGTCATGAAGATTCTAATAAATAGAAAGGCTCCTATGGCAGCTACAAGCGCGATAAAAATGTTTAATATTTTTGATAGATTATTTTTCATAACTATTCTTATTTTTTATATTTCACTAATAAGTCAATTAAAGAGATCGATGCATCTTCCATGTTGTTTACGATGCTATCTACTTTAGAAACGATATAGTTATAAAAAATCTGTAAAATAATTGCTACTACCAATCCGAATACTGTTGTTAAAAGTGCAATTTTAATACCTCCTGCTACTACTCCTGGAGAGATATCATTTGCTACTGCAATTCTATCGAATGCATCAATCATTCCAATTACAGTCCCCATAAATCCTAACATCGGTGCTAATGCGATAAATAAAGACAACCAAGAAACGTTCTTCTCTAATAATCCCATTTGAACTCCTCCGTATCCAACAACTGCTTTTTCTGCTGCTTCTACACCTTCATCCATTCTGTCTAATCCTTGGTAAAAGATAGATGCAACTGGTCCTTTTGTATTTTTACACAACTCTTTAGCCGCTTCAACACCACCTGAACTCAATGCTTCATCTACTCCTGCTACTAATTTCTTAGTATTTGTAGTTGCCATGTTTAAGTAAATAATTCTTTCGATTGCAATTGCCAATCCTAAGATTAATGCTACTAATACAATCCCCATAAATTGTGGATCTCCTTCAATGAAACGTTTTTTCAACTCTTGGTGGAAAGTTTCTGACTGCGCTGCTTCTTGTGCGAAAGTTGATTGAATAGCTCCAAAAAACATGAATCCTGCTACTGTTAGGATGTTTGATACTTTTTTCATCTTTGTTATAAATTAATTTTTAATAGTTAACGGGTTAAAGATATTGATTTTTATTTCAAAATCACCAAAAATCACTTTTTCTACGATGCAATTTTGGTTTTGTCCTCTTTTGAGAGTGCCAATTAACAAAAAAATGTTGAGTCACTAAAAAAAAATTGGGGTTTTTATGCCTAAATAGTAAAATTTAACTGATTTAGATAGCAATTTCTCAAAGAAGAATTCTTAACGCTATTAAAACAGCATCTCCCTTTGTTTTAATTTATACGAGGCTCAACTCTCCTCTTAAAGGTTTTTCAAACCATTTTTTAAACGCTTTTTGCGGAATCTTTTCTCCTAACAGGTACATCAATTTTGCTACTGCAGATTCGGTGGTTATATCTTTTCCGTTGATAACGCCAATTCTTTTTAAAGCAACACTGGTCTCGTAATGTCCTAACATAATACTTCCCTTTGCGCACTGTGTAACAAGTACAATTTGTATACCGTTTTTGATTGCCTTTTGTAACAGCGTAATAAACCATGGATATGTAGGTGCATTTCCAGACCCATACACCTCTACAACAAGGCCTTGCAAGCCCTCTATACCAATTAAACTCTCAACAACTTCTTGGGTAATCCCTGGAAACAACTTCAGTACAACAATCTTACTATTCAGGGCCGTTCTAACAATAAGTTGCGCTTCTTGATGCACTGGTTTTAAAAGCAAATCGGTATTGAATTGCAAGTGCACCCCACTCTCGGCCAAAGGCGGATAATTTAACGAAGCAAATGCTTCAAACTGCTCGGCGTTTAACTTTGTGGTTCTGTTTGCGCGGTATAACTTGTACTCAAAGTACAAACAAACTTCTCTCACAGTAGGAATTCCATTCTGATGAGCGCTGGCAATTTCTATAGAGGTAATCAAGTTTTCTTTTGCATCCGTTCTCAAATGACCAATTGGCAACTGAGACCCGGTAAAAACAATAGGCTTGTTCAAGTTTTCTAGCATAAAGCTGATGGCTGAAGAGGTATAAGACATCGTATCTGAACCTGTTAAAACAACAAAGCCATCAAAGTTGTTGTAACTGTCTTCAATTACTTTTGCGATGGTAACATAATGCGCTGTGTTCATATTTGAAGAATCTATAGGCTCTTCAAACGAATACGTATCAATAGAACATTCTAGCTGGGTCAACTCAGGAATTCTCTCCAATAACTTCTCGAAGTTAAATGCTTTTAAGGCATTTGTTTCGTAGTCTTTTACCATACCAATTGTACCTCCTGTATAGATGAGTAATATGCGTGGTTTACCTGTCATTATCTTCATAAATTAATGTCGTAAATGTAACCTTAAAAATTGACTTAGTAACTGAAAAAATACGAGACAACTCAAATTCACTTTTCACAAGCAGCGCTATACTCTATAAGAACGTCTCTTCTTCAAAAGAGAAAATAAATCTGTTCAAAGGAAATTTATACCGTTTCATCAGATGTTGATTTCTGTACCAAAACATTCATCGCACTTTTGTTCCTGTTCATTAAAAATAGATACACATGAAAAATTTTATAGTTTTTTTATTCATTATCCTGGGAGCTAGCGTTGGTTTTTCCCAAAATAGCATCACAGGAAAAATATCAGATTCCCAAAGTATAGTTTTACCTTATGCGAATGTCATTTTATATAAGATGACCGATAACGCTTCTCCTAAAGGAACCATTTCTGACGACAACGGTAATTTTAGATTCGAAAATATCGATACCGACAGCTATAGAATTGAAGTTTCAATGTTAGGTTTTGAAACAAAAAAGATAGCAGGATTTTTCTTAAACCAAGACAAAGCGCTAGCGATTACATTACAAGAAGAAAGCCATAGAGAAATACCAATTGTTGTTTAAACAAGGAAACTACAACAAGTTAAATCGCAAAACAGCATCAGAATTAAAAGCTGCTTTACAAGAAGAACATACAAATTTTAAAAAACGTTTTGTTATCAAAAAGCCCTCAGGAATTCAACTGTTAAATATTGCTGAAATTAGCTTAATTGAAGCTGCTGTAGATTTTTGTATTGCCACTGACAAAGAAGAGAAAAGGCATTCCATTTCTCAAACCTTAGGCGCTATTTTCCAACAATTAAATCCTACAAAAT
>JBELDQ010000034.1:0-3362 GCA_042094215.1 Polaribacter sp.
CCAAAAACTACCAATTCACAACCTTCAGTTGCAGCTTCCATAATTGATTTTTGAATTTTCTCCAATGTCTTTTCCTTATCGAGCCAAACAGGAGAAATTTGTGCCATCGCTACTTTTAACATCTGTTCATTGTTTTTCATATCATTCTACTGTTATAGTTACCACCAAACCTTCATTTGCCCGAACATTAAAAACAGTTTGATCATCAAAAATAAAATACTGTCCTTTCACTCCTACCAGTTCACCAGTATAACGCTTTTCCTTTCGTAAATTCAAACTTTTCGGTTTTTCCGGATACTTTTCTACGGGAAAATTCACGTGTGTTTCTGAGGTACCTTCTAAAAAATAAGACTTTGCTTCTTCAGGAATATACGCCTTCAATTTCAGTCGCCACTCCTGCAAATTAGCAGGGGCAATATCGTTCTTTAGCATTTTACGCCAATTGGTTTTATCAGCTACATGCGCTTTCAATGCCACCTCTGTGATTCCTGCTAAATACCTATTTGGGGCTTCTAAAATTTCGATAGCTTCGTGCGCACCTTGGTCAATCCAACGTGTAGGAATTTGTTGTCTTCTGGTCACCCCAACTTTTACAGTACTAGAATTTGCCAAATACACAATATGTGGTTGCAATTGCACTTTTTGCTCATAGGCCAAATCACGATCTTCAATACCTAAATGCGCCTTACTTAGTTCTGGTCTCATAATCCAATCTCCTGCGTTTGGTGTCTCAAAAAAACAGCTTTTACAGAAACCCTGACGGTAAATTTCTTTATCTAAATGACAGCTTAAACATTCATACTTTTCAAAAGAAAGCGTCATTGTTTTACCCAATAACTGATTCATATTTAGAAAATCAGACTGCATATCTAGGTAATATTGAACCGTTTCTAGATTTTCTGTGGACATTTTTTTTAAAACTCCTTGATACTTCATAAAAAGAATTTAGTACTTTTAACTCGTTGTGAATACTTGACAACCAAATTTACGACAAATCAGTAAGTATTAAGAATTTTACAATCATAATTTAAACAACTCATATTGCTATGTCGTTCTTGCTCGTAAATTCAATCATCTCTTGGTTTTTAAAGAAGCGAAAGCATCAAATTGAACTGTTTTTAAAATATCCTTTAGATGTTCAAGAGGAGCTACTATTAAAACTATTGAGCACTGCAAAACATACTGAATTTGGTAAAGCACATCATTTTTCCTCGATAAGAGATTATGCAGATTTTGCAAATGTTGTTCCCATTCAAAAATACGAACGAATTGAACCCCTAATTGAACGATGCCGCAAAGGCGAACAAAACCTCTTTTGGCCTACCCCGGTAAAATGGTTTGCCAAATCCAGCGGAACCACCAATGCCAAAAGTAAATTCATACCCGTCACAGACGAAGCGTTGAAGTACTGCCATATGAAAGCAGGAAAAGACATGCTCTGCTTGTATATTAATAATAATGAAGACACCTTACTATTTAAAGGAAAAGGCTTGAAACTTGGAGGAAGTACTGCTATTTATGAAAACAACAACTCGTATTTCGGAGACCTCTCTGCGATTATTACAGAAAACCTTCCTTTTTGGGCAGATTTTAGCTCAGCACCAAGCTCAGAGGTCTCGTTAATGAGTGAATGGGAAAGTAAGATGGAAGCCATTATTGATGAGACCCTTCAGGAGGATATCACAAGCCTAGTAGGTGTCCCAAGCTGGATGCTAGTCTTATTAAATCGTGTATTAGAGAAAACAGGAAAAGACAACATCTTAGAGGTCTGGCCAAACTTAGAGGTCTATTTCCATGGAGGTGTGAACTTCAACCCGTACAGAGAGCAATACAAAAAATTGATTCCCAAAAAAGAGTTTAAATACTATGAAACCTACAATGCATCAGAGGGCTTCTTTGGCATACAAGACAAGAATGATTCAGATGAGTTGCTTTTGATGTTGGACTATGGAATTTTTTATGAATTTATACCAATGAGCAACTATAAGGGAGAAGATTCTACTGCAATCCCTTTGTCTCAAGTTAAAAAAGGAGTCAATTATGCTGTGGTCATTACCACCAATGGCGGATTGTGGCGCTATTTAATTGGAGATACTGTAAAGTTTACATCTACGGCACCATATCGCATAAAAATTACGGGAAGAACAAAGCATTTCATCAATGTATTTGGTGAAGAATTGATCATTGAAAACGCAGAAGAAGCGCTCAAAGTAGCTTGTACAAAAACAAATGCCACCATTACCGACTTTACGGTTGCACCTATTTTTATGACGGCCAACTCTAATGGAGGACACGAATGGGTTATCGAATTTAAAACAGCTCCTAGCAATATTAATTACTTTACCGAATTACTAGACAATGCTTTAAAGGCCATCAACTCAGACTATGAAGCAAAACGCTATCAAAATATGACCTTAGCCATGCCAAAAATAAACGTGGCACAAAAAGGCTTATTTTACCAATGGTTAAAACAAAAGAAAAAATTAGGAGGTCAACACAAAGTACCAAGGCTCGCTAATTCTCGCTGGTTTGTTGAAGAGCTACTCAAACTCTCAAGCCACAGGGCGCATTAATAGGTGCTAGAGCTAATGTATATTCAATCTTCTTATATCTAAGTATCCTAAAACAGATACAATCACGAAGCAACTAACGCTATAGATGCTAATTTTAGAAAATCCATACAACAGGGGCACAGTATCTCCCATAGCAATGGAAAGTACATTGTATGCATACGGAAAATAAATCGAATCTGGATCTCTAGCAATGATCAAACCTACCACAACAAGTGTCATACCTATACCCAATGGAGCAATAAAATTTTTAAACCGAAAACTCATCCAAAATTGAATTCCAACAATTCCTAATGAGGCTATGAAAGAAGTCCCCAACAACTTTATATTCGCCATATAATCTGGTTGTATATCCAAAAAGCGTAAATCTGGGTGCACAAAGCCTAGTAATCCTCCAGAGATCAAAATAGCAATAAAGAAATATGCATAGGTTCCCACTAGTGACAATAATACCACCGAAAGTTTTCCATAATAAATACTCCATTTAGGTATTGGTAAAGAAAACAAATGTTTCATTCCAAATGATTTATGCTCAATTTGCAATATCAAACTAGTAAACAACACAATAAACATGGGCACTAAAAAAGGTATGGCACTTGTAATTTGCTTCATCATAAAATCGTCCCAAGGGTTGACCCCCTCTCCAGGAATTAACATCTTCGTTTTAAAAAAACCAATAACCAAAGAAAGCAAAGGAACAATCAAAGCACTAATAATAGATAGCCAAAAGGCAAAGGTTTTTTTCAATTTTATCAATTCATTCCTCGTACTGAATATATAATATGTAAATGC
>JBELDQ010000034.1:3462-13742 GCA_042094215.1 Polaribacter sp.
GATTTCAATGCTTCAACTGTGTCTTGAAAAAGCATTTTCCCATTTCTTATGATGCCAACATGCGTACATGTTTTTTCAATCTCGCTCAATAAGTGACTCGAAATAAAAATAGTTGTTCCATAGGTCGTATTCAACTCTTTGATAAGCGCTCTTAACTCAATAATCCCTTTAGGATCTAACCCATTAGTTGGTTCATCCAAAATAATTAATTCTGGATTACTCAATAATGAAATTGCCAAACCAAGGCGTTGTTTCATTCCTAAAGAATAGGCCTTGACTTTTTTAGACTTGGCATATGATAACTTCACTATAGCTAAAACCTCTTCAATACGATTATTGGAGATAGCACCTCTATAGTTGGCGGAAAGTTTTAAATTTTCATAACCTGAGAGATGCTCATACAAAGAGGGATGCTCTATCAAAGCTCCTATCTTATCTAGCGCATTCATTCGAGTTGAACTGTTAAAACGCTCTCCAAAAAGAGCAACCTTTCCTGATTGTTTCTTCAACAACCCAAGCAACAATCGAATCGTTGTACTTTTACCTGAACCATTAGGACCCAAAAATCCATAGACGCTCCCTTTAGGGACTTTTAGTTCTAAATTTTGAATGTCTTTCTGTTTGCCTCCATAGGAGAAGTTAAGCTGTTGGGTATGCACCACAAGATCTTCCATAATTTTTTTTTGTTTACTCAATAGTGCAACGATTAAAACCAAATAATGTAACGCTACTTTGTCTATTATAGTGAAAGTAAACACGCTCTAGGAGTGGAGTAAAATCAAAATCTTTAATGGATTAATGCAACAAGGTGGCATTCACTTGGTATGAAGAGAAAGAATAAGAAGATATCATTTTACATAGCACTGAAGAGAGAGAGAGAAAGAGAAGTAATTTCAGCCTACTAAATTTTACGTGCTACTACGTAATCAATCATTTGAAGTAAGGACGTTTTATACTCAGAAGTTGGGAAGTTTTCTAAAATAGCCAACGCTTTGTTCTTGTAGTCATTCATTTTATTAGTGGTGTAGGTAATACCGCCGTTTTGCTTTACAAAACTGATCACTTGTTTTACTCTTTTTTTATCGGTATTGTATTTCTTCACGGAATTTATGAGCCACTTTTTATCCTTATCAGAACAGGTATTTAAGACATAAATTAAAGGGAGTGTCATTTTTTGCTCTTTGATATCAATACCTGTAGGTTTGCCAATCTTTTCCTCAGAATAATCAAACAAATCATCTTTAATTTGAAAAGCAATTCCAATATACTCACCAAACTTTCGCATTTGTTGCACAACTTCTTGACTTGCTCCAACAGAAGCGGCACCTATAGCACAACAAGCAGCTATTAAGGTAGCTGTTTTCTGACGAATAATTTCAAAGTAAACAGCTTCAGTAATGTCTAGTTTCCGTGCTTTTTCTATCTGTAATAGTTCACCTTCACTCATTTCTCGCACTGCAATTGAAATAAGTTTGAGAATATCAAAGTCCTCATTATCAATAGAGAGCAACAATCCTTTAGACAATAAAAAATCACCTACTAAAACAGCAATTTTATTTTTCCAAAGTGCATTAATAGAAAAAAAACCTCTTCGTCTATTACTATCATCAACCACATCATCATGCACTAAGGTTGCTGTATGAATCAATTCTATGACTGAAGCTCCGCGATAAGTGCGTTCATCAAATCCACCGTCAGAAACCATTTTAGCAATTAAAAAAACAAACATTGGACGCATTTGCTTTCCTTTTCTACGAACAATGTAATACGTAATTCTATTTAAAAGTGGAACTTTCGTAAGCATAGAAGCTTTGAATTTCTCTTCAAAAAGCTCCATTTCGTGTTGTATCGGAAGTTTGATTTGCTCTACAGGCTTCATAAGTTAGGTGCTATCATCTCGGTTAACGAGACCTCTTAATAACACTACAAAAATAAGAAATAAAAAGTTAGGTTTCTAGTTTTTAAGAGGAGATAAAGCTCAGGATTTATTCGCTAATTGACCACAAGCTGCATCGATATCCTTACCCCTAGATCTTCGCACATTTACTACAATTCCGTGCATTTCTAAATTAGAAATATAACTGTTTATTGCCTGCGGACTCGCTTGCTGAAATTCACCATCATCAATTGGGTTGTATTCAATCAGATTTACTTTACAAGGTACATAGCTACAAAACTTAATGAGGGCTTCAATATCTACTTTTCGATCGTTTATACCACCCCAAACAACGTATTCATAGGTAATTCTTCGCTGAGTTTTCTCATACCAATATTCTAAAGATGCTCTCAAATCTTTTAAAGGAAAGGTTGCATTAAACGGCATGATGGTCGTTCTCACTTCATCAATGGCAGAGTGCAAAGAAACTGCCAAATTAAACTTAACCTCATCATCTGCCATTTTTTTGATTATTTTTGGGACACCAGATGTAGAAACTGTAATTCTCTTTGGAGACATTCCTAAGCCCTCTGGGGATGTAATTTTATCGATAGATTTGATGACATTTTTATAATTCATCAAAGGCTCCCCCATACCCATAAACACAATATTAGAAAGTTTATGATTGTGATAGAGCAAGCTTTCTTTATTAATGGCGACTACCTGATCATAGATTTCATCAGGATTCAAATTTCGCATTCTTTTTAAGCGAGACGTTGCACAAAAACGGCAATCCAAACTACAACCAACCTGACTAGAAACACAGGCTGTTGTTCTGGTTTCAGTAGGAATTAAAACCGACTCAACCACCAGACCATCGTGTAAACGAACTGCATTTTTTACAGTACCATCTTTACTTCTCTGAATATTATCTACTTCAATATGATTAATGACAAAATGTGTTTCCAAAGTTTCTCTTGTTGCTTTAGAAATATTTGTCATATCGTCAAAAGAATAGACCACTTTACCCCACAACCATTCATATACTTGATTCCCACGAAATGCCTTATCTCCATTGCTCACAAAAAACGCACGCAATTCTTCTTTTGTTAGTGCACGTATATCTTTCTTTTTTGGCTTCATCTTTACAAGTTATGCTATAATTTTATTTTGTTGACATTCGTAAATCATGGAATATCTTTTGCAAAAATACACAAAACCTCACAAGTGCTGCTGAATCACATTCAGTAAAAGCTTGTGAGGTTTGTATTCTAGGCTATTGAGATCTCTATTAGATAATCAACATGGCATCTCCGTAAGAGGAGAAGTTGTATTTTTCTTTAATTGCTACTTCATAGGCTTCCATTACAAAATCATAACCCCCAAAAGCAGCTACTTGCATTAACAAGGTTGATTTTGGTTTGTGAAAATTAGAAATCATACTATTAGCTATACTAAATTCATAAGGAGGAAAAATAAATTTATTCGTCCATCCATCGTAATTATTTAATTTCCCACTTGCAGAAACAGAAGATTCAATGGTGCGCATTACTGTTGTTCCAACCGCACAAATTCTCTTCTTGTTTGCCAAGGCATCGTTTATTCTAGTTTTAGTATCAACATTTATATTGATTTTTTCAGAATCCATTTTATGTTTAGATAAATCTTCTACTTCAACTGGAGCAAAAGTACCCAACCCGATGTGCAATGTTACCTCTGAAAAATCGACTCCTTTAATTTCTAAACGCTTCATTAGATGTTTCGAAAAGTGCAAGCCAGCAGAAGGTGCTGCAACAGCGCCTTCATTTTTAGCATAGATGGTTTGATAACGCTCCTTATCTGAAGGCTCTATCTCTCTCTCAATCTCTTTTGGTAAAGGTGTTTGACCAAGTTCTAATAATTTTTCTCTAAATGCCTCATAAGAACCATCATATAAAAACCGTAAGGTTCTTCCTCTCGATGTGGTATTGTCAATAACTTCTGCCACTAAACTATCATCTTCTCCGAAAAACAACTTATTTCCGATTCTAATTTTACGAGCTGGATCTACCAAAACATCCCACAACCTATTTTCTGCATTGAGCTCTCTCAATAAGAATACTTCAATTCTTGCTCCTGTTTTCTCTTTATTTCCATACATCCTTGCAGGAAACACTTTTGTGTTGTTTAGGACCATTACATCACCTTCATCAAAGTAATTAATTAAGTCTTTAAACATCTTGTGTTCAATCGTCTTTTCTTTTCTATTTAACACCATTAAACGAGACTCATCTCTGTGTTCTGCTGGATATTTTGCCAATAATTCTTCAGGCAATTCAAAACCAAAATGCGATAATTTCATATGTATATTTTTCTAGGAATGCTGGCAAAGATACGATATCGAAATAGGCCTTGTCAAGTGTTTTACCATTTAATTTACGCTTCTTTTATTTGGAAACCAATTTGTTGCATTGTTTCCCAGAAATTTCTAAATGATTTTGTTACCACTTCAGCATCTGAAATCACAATAGATGTCTTCAAAGCTAACGGAGCAAATGCCATTGCCATTCTGTGATCATTATAGGTTTCTATGGCTATATCTTTCACTATTATGGTTGCTTCTATTAGAGATAGACTTTGATTGGTTATGTGTACTTCACCTCCTAACTTGGTCAATTCATTTTTCAAAGCCACCAATCGATCCGTCTCTTTAATTTTCAAGGTATGTAATCCTTTGAGTTCACAAGCTATTCCCAAACCAAAGCAGGTTACTGCTATAGTTTGTGCTATATCTGGTGCGTCTTTTAAATCTAATTGCAGACAATCTTTACGTGTAGTTCTTACCTTTTTTAAGGTAATAGAACTGTCTTCAAATGAAGTTTCCACACCAAAATACTCATAAATTTCAGCCAAACAAGAGTCTCCTTGTAGACTCTCCTTTTTGTAAGAAGACAACGTTACTTTAGAATTGAGATCACTGAGTGCAATACAACTATAAAAATAAGAAGCTGAACTCCAATCAGACTCCACAACGATGTTCTTTTCAATAGATTCAGAAAGGTGCTTTATGGAAATGCTATGACCCTCAAAAGCGGCAGTGACGCCAAGTTCGTGTAACAACCTCAACGTCATCTTAATATAAGGAACCGAAGTTATCTCTCCTAACAATTCAATTTCTAACCCTTGCTCTAAACTTGCTCCAATAAGCATAAGTGCAGAGATGTATTGACTACTTACATTGCCATTTACCTGAACACTTTTTTGTGTTATTTTTCTTCCTTTTATTCTAATTGGTGGATAACCCGTTTTCGCTTCATAAGAAATTTGAGCCCCCAAATCTTGCAATGCATTCACTAAGATTTCTATGGGCCTCTGCTGCATTCTTTCAGAGCCCGTCAAAACAACTTCCCTGCCTTCTTTTATGGCAAAATAAGCGGTTAAGAAACGCATAGCCGTTCCTGCGTGTCCGATATCAACCAAGGCATCATTTGTATTCAAAGCATGCTGTAAATGATTGGAATCGTCTGAGTCTGATAAATTCTCTATTTGCAATCCAGCAATGAGTTGCTGTAAGATGAGTAGTCTATTTGATTCGCTTTTGGATCCAGAAATAGCGACTGTTGCATCTATTTCTTGAGTTGTTGTGGCTAATTGTAAAACCAATTTTGTGAATTTTAAAAAATTTATACCTGTTCGCTTCATCAATTGAAAAGCAAAAGCCCTCAATTCTCTGAATTTTAGAACTTCACAAACAAAGTTACACTACAAATGGAATGCACCAAATTTTTACGCAACAATTAATACCACTTTAAAAACGCATTACAACCCCAATTTGGCGAGGTGTAAACTGCAAATCAAAAGCCAGATTTTTACGCTTCTTGTCGTTGTACTTTTTACTGTATTTTGTATCTAAAAACCGATCAATCGCCTCCACTACAAAAATGCTAAAGGCCGTACTAAATGCAATATCAGAAATCCAATGAAACTTATCTACAATTCGAATAAAACCAGGTATAGAGCCCACCGCATAGATCCCTGCTTTTACCCAAGGGTTTTCAAATTGCTTCGCAATTGCATACGCATTGGTGAAAGCAAGCATTGCATGGCCTGAAGGAAACGAATCATAGTTTTCAAAATCAACAAAATGAAAAGGCTGAAACACATTCGAATTCTGACCCGTTTTAGGACGCGCTCTTCCAACAATACGTTTCACTACTTGTTGAAAAAAACCTGTTGCCGTAGCAGAAGAAATTAGTAATACTCCTGTTCTTCTTAGTTTTTCATTGT
Organism: Polaribacter sp.; assembly: GCA_042094215.1. GTDB lineage: Bacteria > Bacteroidota > Bacteroidia > Flavobacteriales > Flavobacteriaceae > Polaribacter. The sequence continues at coordinate 9,605 of JBELDQ010000034.1, forward strand.
CTGTAAACAGCCCTGCAAGATAGACCGCACTCGTAATCATATAGTTGTTTCCAGGGGCCGCAACATCATTCCCATAATTGGCCAACCACCTAGGCACATCACTTCGAAAACCATCAACCCAACCATTGAATTCGTCGTCTACAAAAAATAAACTCGCAGTACCTGCAGCAGTGTACCCAAAATTACGCCATTGTTTGTTTTCCCAATGCAAAGGTCTGCTATAGGCATAGCCCACACCTCCAAATACATTGCCTATATCGTAGGTGAAATTTTCCCATCTTGATGTTTGACCTAGATTCAGATCAACATCACGACCAGCAGTAGTGTTTTGCCCAAATGTCAGCATTGAATAAGCACACAAAAGAATAAGACAAATTTTCTTCATACGAGTTATTTTGTTTTTTTGACAGTTATGTAAAAGGCATAAAGTAAACTTACTACAATTTTAACAGCCCAAAATTTTTGCCATTTCCCTTCTGAAAAATTTACTTCGTTTACGCTTTCAAAATCACCAGAAAACAAGGCGCCTCCGCTATTGATGATTAGAGAGAAAAGTGTAACAACAATAAAAAACGGAACTGCAATTTTAAACATGTTCAACCAAAATCCAGGTGCTTTTATTTTTTCTAAAAATGTCATTATTGTAACTTTTTATTCGAATGATGTCTATCGTGATCACGTTTGGTTTTAATAGCTAGCTTTTTATCAAAAGCAGCTTGTAAATCTACCCCTGTTTGGTTTGCCAAGCATAATGTCACAAACAACACATCGGCCAACTCCTCTCCTAAATCCTTAGATTTATCAGACTCCTTTTCGCTCTGCTCCCCATAACGACGTGCAATGATTCTTGCTACTTCACCAACCTCTTCTGTAAGTTGTGCCATATTTGTTAACTCATTAAAATAACGGACACCATGATTTTGAATCCAATCATCAACTTGTTTTTGCGTGGTTTTTATCCCCATAAAATGTGTGTTTTTAGAAAATCAAAGATAAAACTTCTCGCGCAATAAATACTTTTAATTGCTACAAGTAATTGCTCCATATTTTTCCTAAAAAAAAGAAATCGGGACGCCATTTTTATGGGCATACTGAAACAGACATCAGTATACTGAACTATAACATTTTTAAAAACTGAGCTCTTGGTATTTCTCTTGCTCCCAAACTTGCCAAGTGATCTGTGTGCATTTGACAATCAATCAGATCATACTTGTGGTATTGTACCAAGTGAATAAAAGCCAATTTAGAGGCATTGCTCATTAAACTAAACATGCTTTCTCCGGAGAACACACCATTTCCTATATCCACACCATACAAACCTCCAACCAACACTTGCTTTTTAGAAGTAGGGTCTTCAAACCATACCTCTATAGATTTAGCGATGCCTTTTGTATGCAAATTCATATACGCTTTCTCCATAGCATCTGTAATCCATGTGCCAAAATCATCTTTCCTTAAAATATGCTTACAATTAAAAACAACTTCGCTAAATGCGGTATTTTCAGTAATCTTAAAGTTTCCTTTCTTTATGATTTTCCTCATAGACTTAGAAACTTTTAATTCTTCTGGAAACAAGACCATCCGTTTTGGAGGACAATACCAAATTATTGGCTGATCATCAGAGTACCATGGAAATATGCCATTCTCATAAGCCAACAACAATCTTTCCTCTGACAAATCACCTCCCAAAGCAATAATACCCTCTTCAGAAGCTATTTCAGGTTTTGGAAATACAATTTTATCTGACAACCAAATCATACAAGATACTTTTTAAACAGTGCTAAAATAACAAAGATTTACCTATTCAAGAAACAAGATGCGATCATGATTAAAAAAAAAAGCAGCCAATTGGCTGCTTTTTATATTGTAGTTTACCGTTCTAAAATGGTAAATCATCTGGTTCTGCATTTGAAGTTCCTGCTGCTGGTTGAAATTGATCAACAGGTGGCAAATCTTGAGGCGCTGCTGCTTGCATTGCTTCAATTCTCCATCCTTGTACAGAGTTAAAATATTTTGCAACTCCCTCTGGGTTAATCCACTCTCTACCTCTTAAATTGATCGAAACTTTAACATCTTGCCCTACAGCATAACTGTTCAATAAATCACATTTATCTTGAACAAACTCAATCATAATCATTTGCGGATATTGCTCATCAGTTGTTACAACTACTTCGCGTTTTCTAAATCCACTTGCTCCAAAAGTTTGTGTCTCGTTGATTAATTTAATTTTTCCAATAACTTCCATAATCTTAGTCTATTTAAGTAAAAGTACTTTCCAGGCACTTTCTGTATCATTCGTGTTTAAAAACTGTTTGGCAAATGTATGTTTTTTTAGACGGTCTAACCCAATAAATTGCGAATTGTCTTTTGCAAAGTTATCAACACTCGCTTGCGTTGGTAATTGCTCAACATTTCCTAGTTTACCCAAATCGTTTCCTGTTAAAACAGTACTGTTTCGTATTGACCCTGGAATCGCATCCACTCCAATTCCTAGTGTTGCTATTGGTTTTGGTATTTCAAAAAACCCATCTTTTGCTCTTGAGTAATAACTACCTCCTGCTCTAGAAACCAAATCTATCTTATGCTGATCTATAGCTCCATTGGCATCTAAAACCGCTTCATTCACATGCAATTTCACCACTTCACAAACAATTAAATTCCCCGCACCTCCTTGATCACCTAAATGAATTACTTCATTTACTTTACATTCAAACTGCACCGGAGATTCTGCAACTCGAAAAGGCGCAATGTTCTCTGATTTAAGCATGGTAAAACCCGCTTTATCAAACTCATTTACTCCTTTCGGATAGTCGGTACTACTGAGAGACATTTGATGTACAATATCATAATTTACGACATTAATCACTACCTCTTTAGTTACCATGGCATTTTCTAAAGTATGTTTTGTGGTGTTACCGCGTACTCTTCGCGCAGGAGAAAAAATCATGATTGGTGGATTTGCACTAAACACATTAAAAAAACTAAATGGAGACAAGTTCGGATTTCCTTCTGCATCAATCGTACTTGCAAATGCAATTGGCCTTGGTGCAACAGCACCTAATAAATAGCCGTGTAACTTTGCGGTTGGTATCTCTTTTGGATCTATAGAAAGCATGGTATCATTATATTTTAAAGTGTAAAGATACTATCATTTTATAAAATAGGTTATGTTATAATATAGATTATATTTGTAACACATGAGCTTATTTAAAAATACAGTTTTCACAAAACGAATCGTGATTCTCATACTGGTTTCAATCGTTTCTTTGATTTTATGGAACACGTATATTTTCTTTCAAAAATTCAAACAAGAAGAGCGCGCTAAAATGGAAATTTTTGCCGCTGCTCAGGAAGAATTAGGTTCTAATACCGATGTAAATGCCAGTGTTGATTTAGAAACCAAGATTTTCGAGAACATCACAAATATTCCATCTATGCGGGTACGAAAAGATGGCAGTATTATAGAATGGCATAACCTAAATAGCTCAAAAACAGACAATCCTGAATACCTAAAAGAGCAGCTCAAAATTATGAAAGCTCAAAATGAGCCTATAGAGATACAATACCTAGGTATTACAGAGTATATCTACTATAGAGATTCTGACTTATTGGATAAACTCACCTATTACCCTATTGCCTTGATCTTAATCTTACTGTTATTTCTGGCAGTCATATACATGCTATTTTCGTCTCATAAAATTGCAGAACAAAATAGACTTTGGACAGGAATGGCAAAAGAAACAGCGCATCAAATTGGCACTCCGTTGTCTTCTCTATTAGGGTGGGTCGAAATTTTAAAAACCGAAAACATCGATCAAGATTACGTATTAGAAATGGAAAAAGACATTGATAGACTCCATACTATTGCCAATCGTTTTTCTAAAATCGGCTCTATTCCTGAACTGAAAAAACACAATATTGTAAGTGCCTCTCAACTCGTTTTTGACTATGTAAAAGACAGAAGCTCTAAACAGGTATCCTTTCAATTCAAGACTACAGAAAACAACCTGTTTTCTAATATCAATCAAGAACTCTTTGGTTGGGTAATTGAAAATGTTGTCAAAAATGCCATTGACGCCATGAAAGGAAAAGGCGAAGTCTCTTTAGTAATTTCCACACACGACAAATGGATTCAACT
>JBELDQ010000035.1:0-13437 GCA_042094215.1 Polaribacter sp.
TGAATATCAGGCAGATAATTACGCAAAAGAAACATTTGCTGCGGCACCTTTAATAGCTGCTCTAAAGAAACTTTCAAGAAATAGTTTGAGTAATTTAACACCTCACTATGCATATGTATACCTCCATTATTCTCACCCCACATTACTAGAAAGGGTCAAAAACTTAAAAAAATAAATACCTTTTCTGAAAACAAAAAAATACCTTTGTTCAAATCATTAATTAGTTTATATTTAATTTATGAGGTATACTGCAACCATAGAAGAAGAAAATAAAGAAATCGCAAAGCGTTACAAAGATCTATTAAAAGGAACGTATCAAGCTTTATCTGCGAGTGACAAGAAGCTTATTCGTTCTGCGTTTGATGTTGCTGTAGAGGCACATTCGTCTCAAAGAAGGAAGTCAGGAGAGCCCTATATCTACCACCCCATTGCTGTTGCTAAAATTGTTGCTTATGAAATTGGCTTAGGTGCCACTTCCATTGCAGGGGCATTGTTGCACGATGTTGTTGAAGATACAGACTACACAGTTGAAGATATGGAGCGGTTGTTTGGAGAAAATATCGCCCGAATTGTAAATGGCTTGACAAAAATATCTCGTTTAAACAAAGAGAAAGATGCTTCAATTCAGGCAGAGAACTTTAGAAAGATGCTACTTACTCTGAATGACGATGTTCGTGTAATTTTGATAAAAATTGCTGATCGTTTGCACAACATGCAGACGATGGATTTTATGCCTGAACACAAACAGGTAAAGATTGCCTCAGAAACTTTGTACATCTATGCTCCTTTAGCACATAGATTAGGACTTTACAATATAAAAACAGAATTAGAAGATTTAGGTTTAAAATATACAGAATCTGATGTTTACTATGATATTTTAAGTAAAATAACACAGAGCAAAGAAGAACAAGAAAAATACATAGAAACGTTCGCTGAAACGTTACACAAAGGGTTAAAAAAAGAGGATTTTAAATATGAAATAAAAGGAAGAACAAAATCTATTTTTTCTATTCGTAGAAAAATGAGAAAGCAAAATGTTTCATTTGAAGAAGTCTATGATAAATTTGCAATACGCATTGTCTTTAAACCAGTTTCGAAAGATGAAAAATTTGATGCTTGGAAAATTTACTCTATTGTTACTGATTATTTTAAACCAAACCCATCTCGACTAAGAGATTGGATCTCTCAACCAAAATCTACCGGATATGAGGCTCTTCATATTACGGTAATAGGACCTAAAAGTAAATGGGTTGAAGTTCAAATTCGCTCTGAGAGAATGGATGAAATCGCAGAGAAGGGATATGCTGCACATTTTAAATACAAGCAAGGAAATGTTAAAGAAAGTGGCTTAGAAGGATGGCTCAATAAGTTGAAAGAAACATTGGAGAACCAAAGTGTTAATGCTGTTGATTTTGTTGAAGACTTTAAACTAAACCTTTATGCCAAAGAAATTTTTGTTTTTACTCCTAAAGGAGATCTAAAATCACTACCCAAAGGGGCATCGGCATTGGATTTTGCATTTTCAGTACATACTGATATTGGCCTAAAGTGTAGGGGAGCAAAAGTAAATGGAAAGCTAGTTCCTTTAAGCCATGAGCTTAAAAGTGGAGATCATGTTGAAGTTCAAATTTCATCAGTAAAAAAACCAAATATCAGATGGCTCGACTTTGTAATGACAGCAAGGGCTCGAACAAAAATAAAAACAGCATTAAAAGAAGAAGAAAAGAAAATTGCAGAAGAAGGTAAAGCTATTTTACTAAGAAAGCTACGCCATTTAAAAATTACGATGAACGACAGAGTCATCAATGAGATGGCAGCCTATTTTTCTTTAAAGACAAGTTTTGATCTGTTTTATAGAATTGGTAATGGTGCTATTGACAATACACAATTAAAAGGTTTTGTTACACAAAAGAACAATGCTTTTATCAGTTTCTTCAAAAGCAAATTAAAACGTTCTCCTAGCAGTGAAATTTTAACAAAAGAAGAAGTTACCTCCAAATTTGATGCTTTAGTGTTTGGTAAAGAAGATGAGACATTGGAATATACGCTCTCAAAATGTTGCAATCCGATTTCGGGAGATAAGGTATTTGGATTTCTTACGATCAATGATGGCATTAAAGTGCATAAAATGAATTGTCCCAATGCCATTTCAATGCAATCGAATTATGCCTATCGCATTATGCAAGCTAAATGGATAGATACAAGTAAGCAAGAATTTAAAGCCGTTTTGAAGATCAGCGGTGAAGACAAAAAGGGCATTTTAAACAACATTACACGCATTATCTCAAGCACAATGGACGTGTATATTCATAATATAAATATCTCTGGAGATGAGGGTGTCTTTGAAGGAAAAATATTGATAAGTGTTAAAAATAAAGCACAATTAAGCAAGCTTATCACTAAAATAAAAAAAGTAGAGGGTGTTTTAAACATAGAACGTGTGAATACAATGTAAATAACATTGCAGGAAAAACTTTTTTTATAGATAAATAAAGTTAAATTTGTTTTTTATCTAAATTCAGGAAAAAATGGTTGCAAAAGAAAATCAAGAGATTGTAAAAAATGTCTTTACTAAATTTTTAGAATCTAAAAAACATAGAAAAACTCCTGAGAGATATGCCATTCTCCAAGAAATCTATGATTTACAAGATCACTTTGATATTGAATCTTTGTATATCAATATGAAGAACAAAAATTACCGAGTGAGTAGAGCTACCTTATACAATACAATAGAATTACTATTAGAGTGCGGATTGGTAAGAAAACATCAGTTCGGTGGTCAGAGTATGGCTCATTACGAAAAAAGTTACTTTGATAAACAACACGATCATGTTATACTTACTGATACAGGTGAAGTAAAAGAATTTTGTGATCCCAGAATTCAGATTATTAAAAAAACGATAGAAGAAGTTTTTGATATTGACATTCACAATCATTCACTATATTTCTATGGAACAAAAAAAGAGATAAAAAAAGACTAAAAATCACCTAATTAACAACACATAACTAACAACACACAAACACAACTAATGGCAGTAGATTTATTACTCGGATTGCAATGGGGAGATGAAGGAAAAGGAAAAATTGTTGATGTTCTCACTTCTAACTATGATATCATTGCAAGGTTTCAAGGCGGTCCAAATGCAGGACATACTTTGGAATTTGATGGAATTAAGCATGTATTGAGAACTATACCTTCAGGGATTTTTCATAAAAAATCTATCAATGTAATCGGAAATGGCGTGGTTATTGACCCCGTAGTTTTCGTTCAAGAACTTGACGGTTTGGATCGATTTGATTTAGATTATAAATCGAAATTAATTATTTCCAGAAAAGCACATGTCATTTTACCGACACATCGCTTATTGGATGCCGCCTCTGAAGCATCTAAAGGAAAAGCAAAAATTGGTTCTACCCTAAAAGGAATTGGTCCAACATACATGGATAAAACAGGTAGAAATGGTATCAGAATTGGTGATTTAGAACTGTCTAATTGGAAAGAAAAATACAGAAGTCTTGCTAACAAGCATGAGGCAATGATTGACTTTTACGATGTAGACATTCAATATGATTTACAGGACATGGAAGCAACCTTTTTTGCCGCTGTTGAGCGTTTAAAAGAATTGCAGTTTATAGATAGTGAAGAATATTTAAATCAAGCACTAAAAGATGGAAAAAAGATTTTAGCCGAAGGAGCACAGGGTTCTTTATTAGATATTGACTTTGGAACCTACCCGTTTGTAACATCTTCTAATACAACTGCTTCTGGCGCTTGTACAGGGCTGGGTATTGCTCCTAATAAAATACAGGATGTCTATGGTATTTTTAAAGCCTACACAACGCGTGTCGGTTCTGGACCTTTTCCAACAGAATTATTTGACGAAGTTGGTGCAGAAATGGCTGCGGTGGGAAGAGAATTTGGTGCTGTAACTGGCAGACCAAGACGCTGCGGTTGGTTAGACTTAGTTGCTTTAAAGTATGCTTGTCAAGTAAATGGTGTTACCCAATTAATGATGATGAAAGGTGATGTACTATCTGGATTTGATTCTTTAGAGGTATGTACGGCATACAACTATAAAGGAGAAATTATTACACATTTACCATACAATATTGAACCAGAAAACATTCGTCCTATCTATACAAAATTTGATTGTTGGACTGAAGACCTGACCCAAATGACAAATGAAAGTGAATTTCCAAAAGAATTGAATGACTACATTTCTTTTTTAGAAAAAGAATTGGAAATACCTATCAAAGTTGTCTCTGTAGGTCCAGATAGAAAACAGACCATTCACAGATAATTATATGTAACTAAAAAGCATCTTTTGACTCAAAAAAAGATGCTTTTTGCTTTCTGAAAGAAGACAGATATCGCTGTCTGCCCCTCAAAAAATGTGATGCATAACTCCTATGCAACAACTACTACTGATCCCATTCTTTTAAAATATCTTTAGCAAAGCCGTCGCACTGCGTTAATGTCTCTTTAATATCGAGCATACTTGTTTTGGGATTGATTAAACACATCCTTAATACCACCTGATTCTGCAAAAGCGTAGTTACTAACAATGCTTCTTTAGAGGCCAACACGCGTGCAGAAATTTCTTGATTTAACGCATCAATTTCTTTTTCTGTTAGTGACAGTCCCAGCGGATTATACCTAAAGTTAATAATGGCCAATGTTGCAGGAGAAACGATTTCCCAACTAGCGCTTTGACGCAAGAAGTCTTCTGTTTCTTCGGCTAATTCTATATTGTAACTTATGGCTTTTCGAAAGGTATCTAAGCCATACGTTTTGATCGACATATAAAATTTTAACGCTCGAAATCTCCTTGTCAATTGAATGCCATAATCATAAAAATTAATTTCTGACTCATTTCCTTCTATATCTCTCAGATACTCGGGCTTTTCAGAAAAAGTATTACTCAACCAAGAAGAATCTTTTACTAATAAGCACCCAATTTCATAAGGCTGAAAAAACCATTTATGTGGATCTACCGTTAATGAATCTGCACGTTCTATGCCTCGCAATGCTTTTGCTCCTTTCTCTGCTAAAATTGCTGCACCTCCATAAGCACCATCAACATGCATCCAAAGATTTTCTTTTTCACATATATCTGCAATGCTGTCCAAGTCATCAACAGATCCAGTATTTGTTGTTCCTGCCGAGGCAATAATACAAAAAGGCTGGTATCCTTCTAGACGATCTTTTGCGATTGCATTCTTTAATTTGTTAAAACCTATTTTAAATTCTAAATCGGTGGGTATAATTCTAATTTGCTCTTTTTTAAACCCAAGTACACGAATGGCTTTGATATTAGATGAATGGGCTTGATCTGATAAATAAATGATTGCCTTTGAAAAATCATCTCCACATTTAATTCTTCTCGCAGTAACTAAGGCTGTTAAATTTGCCATAGAACCTCCACTTGTAAAAATCCCCCCTCCTTTCTGAACAGGGAACTTAAACATTTTAAGCAACCAATTCATCGTTACTATTTCTAGCTCCGCAGCAGCAGGAGATACAATCCACCCACCAGAAAATATATTAAATCCCGTTGCCAATGTATCTGCTAGTGTACTAATATAATTGCTTGGCCCTGGAACAAATGAGTACGATTTTGGATGTGTTTGTAAATTGCTATACGGAATTACATTCTCCATAACAAAATCCAACACCTCATCTGCAGGCATTGCATGATCTGGAGCTTCTTGCAAAAAAATAGAATCCATTTCTTTTCTAGTCGCTGAAGAAACAGGACTCTTAGATTCGAGGTTGTCAAAATGATCAACTAAAGTATCGATAATTTTATATCCATAGGCTTTCATTTCTTCTCTAGATAAATCGAATGCTGCTTTCATTATTATATTTTTTGCAAAAGTACGCTAACTCATGAGGTTTTCCATATTTTTAAACACAATTTTTACTCTAATTATGTGTAATATGTTTTTATTATTGCGTATCTCCTTACTGAGAAATTAAACTACTTTTTCTAAAATTAATTGCAAGGAGTACTCATTACACACTAATAATTTTATCTCTTCTTTTGAAGTAGCACTAATCTTTTCACTATTTTTGTAGAAAACAACATTCTTTTGAAACAGCACTTTTTTTTACTTTTTACACTCCTCTGTTTTGCTGGTTATTCACAACAAAAACTGGTACATATAGAATATTCAGGAGTCACTACTTTCGATGATGAACAATACCCAGGAGCTACTATTTTAACTAAAGATGCGAACAGATTGGTTGAGATTCACCATGATGGAGCTGTTCTAACCTGTAAACGTGCAATTGTCTTTAAAAAGAAAAACTTCTTTAAAGCTTTTGGAAATGTGTTGATTAAGCAGGGAGATACCATTACTCAAACAAGTGATTATGTGGATTACAACGGAAATACCAAGATGGTGCACTCTAAAGGAAATGTTATCCTCAGAGATCCCAAAATGACATTGACTACAGACACCTTAAATTTCGATAGACAAAAACAGGAGTTATTTTACCAGCACAATGCTACGATTAAAGATCAGACCAATACCCTAAAAAGTAAGATTGGTACATATTTCCTAACTCATAAAAAATTTACAGCTACAACTAGGGTACTTGTTACAAACCCAGAGCATCAGCTAGAATCTAATCATTTAGATTATTACACAGATTCTGCACACGCCTATTTATACGGACCATCTACAATTATCGGAAAAAACAATACGATGTACACCGAAAGGGGCTTTTACAACACAAAAGAAGAGATCTCACATTTTGTAAAAAACTCTACGCTTTACTTTAAAGACAGAACCATTAAAGGAGATAGCTTGTACTACAACCGTTTTAATGGATTTGCAGCAGCCACTCAGAATATTAAAGTTACAGATACCATTCAAAATTTTGTAGCCAAAGGAAATTACGCTGAATTTTTTGAAAAAAAAGATTCAGTATTTATAGTAGATAGAGCCGTAGCAATCTCTATCATAGAAAACGATTCTTTGTATGTGCATGGTGATACCCTATTGGTTACAGGTAAAGCAGAAAATAGAATTGTACGTATCTACAACGATGTTAAAATTTTTAAATCCGATTTGCAAGGAAAAGCAGATTCTATCCATATGAATCAAACTACGGGGTTGACAAAAATGTATAGAGATCCTATTTTGTGGTCGGGAAAAAATCAAATTACAGGTGATAGTATTCATTTACTGAACAATACAGAAACTGATAAACTAGATTCTTTAAAAATAATAAATAATGCCTTAATCGTCCAATTAGATACTATTATTGATGGTGTTTCTACCTATAATCAGATTAAAGGCAGACATATGAATGGTAAATTTTTAAAAGGAAAACTAAAGCGTTTTTTAGTACATGGTAATGCAGAAGTAGTGTATTACAATAGAAATGAAAATGGTCTTTTAGAAACCATTACGAAACAAAAATGCAGTTCTATCAAGTTTACGCTAAGCGAAAAGAACACCATAGAATCTATTACTTATATTAAAAAACCGGAAGGGACTTCGTTTCCTCCAAAAGACATACCAGAAGAGGATAGAAAATTGCGAGGGTTTATATGGCGAGAAGATGAGCAACCAACTACCATGGAAGCTATTTTTATGGATGGCACACAAAAAGTTAATAAGAATTCTATCATAAAAAAACGGATTAGTGAGATAGACGAAACTTCATTAAAATAGTAAATTAGTAGTATGAAAGTGGATTTTTTAAAATACCAAGCACAAACGACTCCTCACCCACTATCTTTAGAAATTGCTTATGCTAAAGGAAGTTATGTTTACGACACACATAACAAACCATATTTAGATTTTATTGCCGGGGTATCTGCAAACACCCTCGGTCACAATCATCCAAAGGTGAGTGAAGCCATAAAGCGTCAGGTAGACAACTATACCCATGTTATGGTTTATGGAGAATTTATACAGAAACCACAGTTAGAATTGTCTAAAGCTCTTGCAAATACAGTTCCTGATAAAAACTGTGCTGTGTATTTAACAAATTCTGGAACAGAAGCTACAGAAGGAGCGCTGAAATTGGCAAAGCGTTTTACAGGTAAAACGGAAATCATTGCTGCTAAAAATGCCTATCATGGCAATACGCAAGGCGCCATGAGCGTCTGTGGTGCAGAAGGACAAAACAGTGCGTTTAGACCATTAATTCCTGGAGTTAGATTCATTGAATTTAATCTTGAAAAGGATCTTGAAAAAATTACAAACACAACGGCTGCTGTTATCCTCGAAACAATTCAAGGAGGTGCAGGTTTTATTGTACCTACCAATGATTATTTAAAAAAAGTACAAAGACGTTGCAATCAAGTTGGAGCCTTGTTAATTTTAGATGAAATACAATCAGGAATTGGTCGTACAGGTACCTTTTGGGGATTTGAAAATTACGGCTGTATTCCTGATATTATTATCACCGGTAAAGGATTAGGTGGAGGAATGCCTATTGGTGCTTTTATAGCAGACAAACATATAATGGATGTGCTTCAAGACAAACCTAAACTAGGACACATCACTACTTTTGGAGGACATCCTGTAATTGCTGCGGCTGGAGTAGCTACATTGCGTGAATTATTTGGATCAAACCTGATAGCAGAAACGCTTCGAAAAGAACAATTGATTCGAAGTTACTTAACACATCCAAGCATTAAAGAAATAAGAGGAAAAGGATTGATGTTGGCGGCACTCGTGGAAACACCAGAAATGGCCTCTCAGATTATCCTTAAATGTATGGATGAAGGATTGTTTTTATTTTGGCTCCTCTATGAAGGAAAAGCGATTCGAATAACCCCACCATTAACCATTTCAGACGAAGAGCTTAAAAAAGGATGCGAACTACTGATTCGGGTGATTCAAGAGGTGGTTTCGGATTCTTGAAACGAGCTAGTAATCGCTATAATACTGTTTATCAACTTATAAGACACATCTAGAAGCGTCAGTAACTTTTCTAGATGTATCGTTACATGTAGTGATCCACTAAAGCTACGCTTCTATGGATTTAGCTGAATCAATAATGGTTTTTTCAAAAGGAATTGGTTGCCAATCAAAAGTATCGTTTGTGGCCGCTGTGTCTGCACTTACATGTACATCGAAAAAAGGAGACATTCCCTTCATTTCTCTATTGACCATACTCAAAATCTTGAGCAACCATGTAGGAGCCTTTTTGGGAGATGCTTTGTCAAATCCATTTTTTTTAAGAATTGAAGCTACTTCTACAAAAGAATTAGGACTCGCAGATGTTGCAATGAATCGTTTACCATTTGCCTCTGTATTCTCCAAAGCTTTTACATGCAAGCTAGCAATGTCTCTTACGTCAGACATAACATAACTACAATTAGGCTGCATCGGCATCTTTCCCGTAATCATTTCTTTGATCATTTTCATAGATGCTCCGGTCAAATTACCAGTAAGTGTTGGTCCATAAATAGGGCCTGGGTTGATCACTGTTAATTCCATAATCGCATCTCCTTGCTGACTTTTATAAAAATCCCAAGCAGCAATCTCAGCCATTGTTTTGCTCTTTATATAAGCTGATACCTTATCTGTATGTGGGTTTGTCCAACTCTCTTGAGTCAGTTTATTCAATTTCTTATCTCCTGCCATTGCAACCGTTGAAGATGTTAAAACCACTTTTTTAACACCTGCTTTTTTAGCAAAACTAAGAGCTCGATTGGTTCCATCAACTGCAGGTTGTATCATCTCATTTTCATTCTTTGGCTCCGCAATTAAAAAGGGAGAAGCCACATGCAATACATAATCACATCCATGCATCGCTTCCTTCCAACCTAAATCATTTAATAAATTTAATTCACAGAATTCTAGATTATCTTTTGGATCTATTTCCTTCTTAATGCCATTAATTACCTCTTCTTTTCTTAATAGACTCCTTACCGAACCTCTTACCTGGTATCCATTTTTTAGAAGTTCAACAGCACAATGTTGCCCCACAAAACCTGATATTCCTGTTACTAGTACTTTTTTCATGTTTTCTATTTTAGTATTGATTTCACTTATGGTGTTTTCATTAATGTACGATAAAGTAACAATTCACTTTATAGTTATGGTCTCAAAAACTATTTTTTAAAACGTCCCAAAAAGGTAAATTAATCCATAATTACCATACATCTAAACTTCATTCATCCTAGCAAGAATTAAAATTAACTCCAACTCATCATTATTTTTTGAAGAAATCACAAAGAGTCAATATTAATTATTACTTTTGTTTCGAAAGCAAAAATAATAAATAACTTTTATTTTGCAATCAATAATAGTATAAATTTTAAATAATAACTTAAGTATAATTAATATGGAGCATTCATTTCGTTGTAGTTGTCCAGTGACATCGGCCTTAGATATCCTCGGTGATAAGTGGTCTTTGGTACTCATCAAACAAATGCTATTGGAGGATATGAAAACCTTTAAAGATTTTTCAGAAAGTGATGAGGGTATTGCTTCAAATATCCTATCGTCAAGATTAAAGATGTTCGAAAAAATTGAAATTGTACGCAAAGAAAAACTTCCTCATAATAAAAAAACAAATATTTATGTGTTAACGCAACGTGGACTGGAATTAGCACCTGCTATTATAGAATTAGCTTTGTGGAGCCATAAAAATATGCGTTCTTACAATGTCATCTCCATGTCTGAAGAACATTTTATATCCATAGACCAAAATAAAAAAAGATTTATTGAAAGTATCGTTAACACATATAAAGACAAGCATTGGACAGTTGAAATGAATCATTAAATTCTTCTTTTAAACTAGATTTATACACATAACATACTTACTGTCAATATTTTAAACACTAATTAAATCTTAAATTTTATATAAATTTTAAGGAAAACGCGAATTACTCTCGGTTTTTTGTTAATGTTGTATTAAATTCATTTTTATACTGATATATATATCATTTCAGTACGTCTATTAGGTATATCATTTAACTTAAAGACCACAATTATGAAAAATTTTAAAACAACAATTACAATTTTATTTATTGGATTTCTATCTATTTTACCTGCATCGGCAAATGTAAATATAGGACCGGACAACCCTCAAAATGCAGAGGTAGTGTTAAGATCTGAAATAATCAAACTATTAGGGACGTATGATTTTAAGCTTGACAATTTACATGCTCAAGTGTCGCTACTGTTAAACAACAAAAATGAATTGGTTGTTCTTGGTGTAAAAACAAAAAATACAAATCTTGATTATTTTATAAAAAGTAGACTGAATTATAAAAAAGTAAAAATCAGTGGCATTGAGAAGGGTACTTTGTTCAGAATACCTCTAAAGTTTAACATGTCAAATTAATTTTTTTGAACTACTTTAAAAAAACTCCTATTTTGGAGTTTTTTTGTTTTACTAAAGTATCTAATAGTTCTCTTACTTTATTTGAGTTCCAATTTGCAGCTCCCTTTTTATCAACTGCAATACAATTGTCTCTAGATAAAATATAGGTTGTTGGTATACTTGAATGTTCAAATTCTTTTGGTGCTTCGCTTTGCTGATTGTAAGTGGGAAAACTATAGGTATTTCTATCATAAAATTTAGCAACAGTATTCCAATTTTCATTTGTAATAAAGAGAAAGACCACGTCTTTTTTATAATCTTCATACAAGGTCTTCATGCTTGGCATTTCTGCAATACAGGGTGGACACCATGTAGCCCAAAAGCTAACAAACACCACTTGTTTATCAACATCAGTCAGGTTAATGTTCTTTGTATTTAATCCCTTCAAACTCCAATTTGTATTTACTAACTTCTTTTGGCTATGGTCTGTTTGAATACTAGGAGCAAAAGAGAAAAGACGAATAAAATATACTTTCGTTGGAGGGTATATCATCAAACCAATTAAGAGTGCAAAAGCAATATTTGAAATGCGTCTTTTTGAAATTTTAATCATATATAATTCTTTCTATACTTTTCTCTAAGATATGTAAAGCTTTATAAATAGGCATCTGAAAAAAGGTTTAAAATTCAGTATAGATCTCATAGAATAAGATACCTAAATCTCTTATTTTAACAATAAACATAAGTATAATAGTCAAATAAATACTGTTCATAAAAAAACCCAAATCTATCGATTCGGGTTCTTTTTATTTTAAACGATATCAACGAACTATCCTACCAATAATTTATGTGATGGTTTAAACTTGGTCAAGTTAATACCCTGCACAGCAGCTTCATATTCTGCTAAATTTGGAGTTCTTCCGAGCACAGTAGACAAAACAACTACAGGAGTAGAAGAAAGTAAAGACTCTCCTTTTTTCTCATCAGAATCTGCCACAACACGTCCCTGAAATAAACGCGTTGAAGTTGCCATAACGGTATCTCCCCTCTCAGCCTTCTCTTGGTTCCCCATACAAAGATTACATCCAGGGCGCTCTAAGTACAACATATTTTGATATTTTGTTCGAGCTAGTCCTTTCGGAGCAGAATCATCAAACTCAAATCCTGAATACTTTTGCAATACTTCCCAGTCGCCTTCTGCTTTCAACTCGTCAACAATATTATAGGTTGGTGGGGCCACAACGAGAGGTGACTTAAATTCTACACTTCCCATTTGAGCTTCAATATTTTTTAGCATTTGAGCAAGTATTTTCATATCACCCTTGTGTACCATACATGAACCTACAAATCCAAGATCTACTTTTTTAGTACCACCGTAATAAGACAAAGGTCTAATCGTGTCATGCGTATAGCGTTTAGAAACATCTTCATTATATACATCTGGGTCAGCAATCATCGGCTCCACTATTTGATCCAAATCAACGACTACCTCAGCAAAATATTTCGCATTTGCATCTGGAGTTAAGGCTGGTTTTTCACCTGATCTTATTTCTGAAATTCTGTTATTAGCAATGTCAATTAAACCTTGAAGTACTTGCTTATGATTGTCCATTCCTTTGTCAATCATAATCTGAATTCTACCTTTTGCTATTTCAAGTGATTCAATCAATGTTTCATCCTCAGAAATACAAATCGATGCTTTTGCTTTCATCTCTGCAGTCCAATCGGTAAATGTAAATGCCTGGTCTGCAGTTAGTGTTCCAATATGCACTTCAATAATTCTACCTTGAAATACATTATCTCCCCCAAATTGAGAAAGCATTTGCTGCTGTGTTGCATGAACAACATCTCGGAAATCCATATAATCTCTCATTTCGCCCTTAAAGGTAACCTTTACAGACTGTGGAATTGGCATTGAAGCTTCACCAGTAGCAAGTGCTAACGCCACGGTACCTGAATCGGCACCAAAAGCTACTCCTTTAGACATTCTAGTATGAGAATCTCCCCCAATAATAATAGCCCAATCATCAATAGTAATATCATTCAGCACCTTATGAATTACATCTGTCATTGCATGGTATTTTCCTTTAGGATCACGTGCTGTAATTAATCCAAAATCATTCATAAACTGCATCAAC
>JBELDQ010000036.1:0-13178 GCA_042094215.1 Polaribacter sp.
AAAGAAATAAAATAAAATGAAAATGAAATTGTTGCTCCTTGTATTCTACATATGTGTATTAAAAGGATATGCCCAAGACAGTATTGTAAATTATTTAGATAAGGATGGTTTGATTACCAAGGTGAAATACAAAGCGCGTGCATTTGAAACCATTGTAAAGAAAGATTCTACATGGTTGGTTCGCGTATATTATAGCAACGGGAAAATTCAAAGGTTAGGACATTATAAACACAAAAATAAGACAAAACCCATCGGAAATTTTTTCGATTTTTTTAGAAATGGACAATTAAGAAAGAGCTATTTTTACAACGAAAACAGTGAGAAATCAAAGGGCGTAAAACAATGGTTTTACAATGGTGCTCTTAGTAGTACTGGTTTTTTTGAAAATTGTAAAAAAGAAGGAATTTGGAAATATTATCATATGAATGGTAGGGTTGCAAGCAAACTGTACTTTAAAAATGATAGTATGGTAAAAAGCTTAACCTATGACCCTTATGGAGCAAAATTAGATAGCCCATTGATTAAATAGAAAGTAGCAACTTTTAATGGCGGTAGCAATAAGTTTATTAGAAAAATGAAAAAATTGCGGCCTCATTTATCTGATTATAAAATTAAAGGTAAAGTGAATGTGACTTTTATAGTTGATATTGATGGGGTAATAAAAGATGTGAGCATTGAAAATAAGTTACCAAAAAAACTTGAACATAAAATTATAACATTTTTTGAAAAAATTAACGGGTGGAATCCGGCAGTTTCCATGAACAGAAACTATCCAATGTATTACACGATACCATTAAATTTCTTTTAGATATTCCAATTTATGAAACAAAAAATTACAGAATTATTCAATATACAATATCCCATTGTGCAAGGTGGTATGATTTGGGTCTCAGGTTATAAACTAGCTTCAGCAGTATCTAATGCAGGAGGATTAGGACTTATTGGAGCAGGATCTATGTATCCAGAGGTTTTAAGAACGCACATTCAGAAGTGTAAAAAAGCGACAGACAAACCTTTTGGTGTCAATGTACCCATGTTGTATCCAGATATTGAAAAGATCATGGACATCATTGTGGAAGAGGGGGTAAGCATTGTATTTACCTCTGCTGGAAACCCTAAAACATGGACGTCTTTTTTGAAAGATAAAGGAATTACGGTTGTACATGTGGTAAGTTCGGCAAAGTTTGCGTTAAAAGCGGAGGCTGCTGGAGTAGATGCAGTGGTTTGTGAAGGGTTTGAGGCAGGAGGACATAATGGAAGAGAGGAGACCACTACGTTTACTCTTATACCCGGTGTAAAAGAACAGGTAAAGATTCCTTTAATTGCTGCAGGCGGAATTGGAACAGGGAGAGGCATGTTGGCTGCTATGGTGCTTGGCGCAGATGGTATTCAAGTGGGGAGCAGATTCGCTGCAACATTAGAATCTTCTGCACATCAAAACTTTAAGAATGCTATTGTTGCTGCAAAAGAGGGTGAAACCCAATTGACTTTAAAAGAATTAGCACCTGTTAGATTGATAAAAAATAAATTTTACCAAGAAGTTCAAGAATTATATCAACAAAATCCTTCTATCGAAGATATTAAAGCTCTATTAGGAAGAGCCAGAGCAAAGAAAGGAATGTTTGAGGGTGATTTAGAAAATGGAGAATTAGAAATCGGTCAGATTTCTGGACTCATCCATGAGGTTAAATCAGCGAAAGAGGTGATTGATGAACTAGTGACTGAATACAAAACCGTAAAAGAAAATCTATAATGTACGGAACAATAAGAGTAAATATAAAGAAAGGACAAGCAGTTGCTGTTGTTCAAAAGCACCATCAACGTTCAGGAGACCTTACCGAAGGTACGGTTAAGAGAATATTGACAAAAGCATCCAAGCATCCTCATGGAATCAAAGTGGAACTCGAATCTGGTATTGTTGGAAGGGTGAAGCGAGTAGGCTACTAAAGAAAATAGAATTCTAATTTAAAGAAAATCAATTAATTACTATTTTATTTAAGAATTAAATGTAGATTTGTAGCTCAACAAATTAGTTGCCTTTAATGAAATCGGCAGCACAATAAAAATAAGATTATGAATAGAGGTACAGTAAAATTTTTCAATGAGTCTAAAGGATTTGGATTTATCACCGAAGAAGGAAACAACAAAGAACATTTTGTACATGTAACAGGATTGATTGATGAAATTCGTGAGAACGATGAGGTAGAGTTTGATTTAGAAGAAGGAAGAAAAGGATTGAATGCAGTAAATGTAAAAGTTCTTTAATAGATACTTTATGAATGTTTTGAAAAGCCTATCATGTTAATGATAGGCTTTTTTAGGTCTTAGGAATCAAAGGTTGATGATCTGTTTAATTCAACGGTATTTTAATTTTATAGCTTTTTCTAGACTTGTTATTTAATCTGTTTTCTCTTAGCCATGGGTTGTGCAGCTTTAGCTCTTTGTAATTGGTGTCAAACTTTTTTGCAAACAAGGCGATATTGTTAATGACGGTGTCAACTTCTACAGTTCTTGTTTTTGGCAGCTTGTACAAGTCATTTTGATCAAAGATAAATCCATATTTTTTTGGATTTGATAGTACCTCTTTCAACGCAATAATTCTTAAAACATATCTTTCTGTCTCGTCGGGTAATAGTGCGTCATAATAGCTGGTAACCTCTTGTGTTTTTAGGCTCCTTGCCACTCTTGCATTTCCAGCATTATATGCGGCAGCGGCTAATGTCCATGTGCCAAAACGGTTGTATGCCTTTTTTAAATATTCAGCAGCAACCTTGGTCGATTTTTCGATGTCATATCGCTCGTCTACATTTTTATTGATTTCTAAACCATACTCTTTCCCAGTCCCCTTCATAAAATGCCAAAATCCAGCTGCTCCCGCAGAAGAGGTTTCATCAATTAATGCACTTTCGGCAACACATAGATATTTAAAGTCATCGGGCAATCCGTATTTCTTTAGCAATGGTTCTAAAATGGGAAAATATTTATTTGCTCTTTTTATAAGTAGGAGTCCATTAGATTGCCAATAGGTATTGACCAACAGCTCTCGGTCCATTCTTTCTTTAATATCCTCTTTCTCTAAAGGAACTCTTTCTCCTGCCAAATTAAGGTTTGTAGGTAATTTTAAGGCCTTTATTTTGTAGGTATCACTTGTGTTTTTTGGATCAGTGCTCTGTTGGATGTTAATAGCATTTGTTAAAAGAAAAACACTCAAAATGAGGGTGGCCAGAGATACAGCCCGAAGCGGTTTGTTCATAAAATAAGAGCTTAAGATTTATCTTATAAAAGTATTTAATTTGAGTGGTATTGGCAAGTTAAAATCTTCTCAATTTCTAGTGATATTTTTTTAGATTTTGTTAAAATCATGGTATGTGTACCATTTTCAATTTGTTTGAAATTTTTGATTTTTTTAGACGGAAATATGCCATCATTTGTTCCGTGAATGTGCGAAATGTTAGGTAGTTCTTCTGTGTGCTCCCAAAAAAGTACATGCTGAATTGCCCAGTATAAATATGTTGGATTTCTAACAGAGAGATATTTCTTATATGCTACTATCTTTTTTTGCTGATGTTTTCCAAGAATATAAAAAAGATACGAATCTAATTTTGCTATAAATTGAATAGGTATTAATTTGAATGCTTTTGTTGTAGCGATGAGTCTGAGTCTTTTGGGGTACTCTACATTTGATTTTACACTAGATATAATGATGACTTTTAGGGTAGGAATAAGTTTACTCATTTCTTGTACTAGTATACCTCCAAATGACACCCCTATAAGAATGGGGTTCTTGTGCACTATATCTGCACACATTCTTTGAGCATAGGATTTCATAGATTCATTTTTAGAATGAGGTATTTTCCATTCTAAATAATGACATTCATACCGAGAAGTATCTAGCCTTATATTTTCATATATTTTGCAATTTGCAGCCAGCCCGGGAACAAAATAAATGTTCGCTTTGGCCATACTATGCTAGTATAGATTGGTTTACAAAGTCAAAACGCACTAAACCATCTTCATCAATAGTTGTTAGTGTAATTGGATGTATAGTATTAACGAATTCAGGGTTCCAAGGAGTCTTTACCTTTACATAGTTCTCTGTGAATCCATGAATAAATCCTTCTTTATTTTCACTTTCAAATAAGACGTTGGTTGTATTTCCTAATTGACTTTCATAAAAGGATCGTCGTTTTTTAACAGACAGACCTCGCAACATTTTGCTTCGTTTTGCACGTACTTTTTTGGGTACAGCTCCTGGCAGTTTTGCTGCCTCTGTATTTGGTCTTTCAGAATAGGTGAAAACATGTAGATAAGAAATGTCTTGCTCACTGAGATATTTGTAGGTTTCTAAGAATAATTCATCTGTTTCTCCAGGGAAGCCAACAATAACATCTACGCCAATACAAGCATGTGGCATCGTCTCTTTGATCTTAGCAACTCTATTTGTGTAGGTCTTTCGCAAATAGCGTCTTTTCATTTTTTTAAGGAGTACGTCGCTACCAGATTGCAACGGAATATGAAAATGAGGGACAAAAGATTTAGAGTTTGAAACAAATTCGATGGTCTCATCTTTGAGTAAATTTGGCTCAATTGAAGAGATTCGTAAACGGTGAATTCCATCTACGGTCTCTAGTTCTTTCACCAACTCTAAAAATGTATGTTCGTGTTTTTTATTTCCGAATTCTCCTTTTCCATAATCACCTATATTAACACCGGTTAGTACAATTTCTTTAATTCCTTTTTTCGAAATCTCCCTTGCATTTTTTAATACATTTTGAACAGTATCACTTCTTGAAATTCCACGAGCTAGAGGAATGGTGCAATAGGTACATTTGTAATCGCATCCGTCTTGTACTTTTAAAAAGGCACGTGTTCTATCGCCAATAGAATAGGCACCAACATAGGTGTCTGCTTCTTCAATTTCGCAAGAATGTACCTCTCCAATATCATTTTTCGTTAGATCGTTGATATAACTAGTGACATTGAATTTTTCGGTTGCTCCTAGTACTAAATCAACTCCCTCTACATTGGCTAATTCCTCTGGCTTTAATTGTGCATAACAACCAACGCCAATGATAAATGCTTTGTTATTTTTTTTAATTGCAGATTTTACAATTGATTTGAATCGTTTGTCAGCATTGTCAGTAACAGAACATGTGTTGATTACATAGACATCTGCTTCTTCTTCAAACTCAACACGCTCAAACCCTTCATTCACAAAATTACGAGCTATGGTTGATGTTTCAGAGAAATTCAACTTACATCCTAAGGTATAAAAAGCTACTTTTTTATCTGCATTCATTCTAAAATCACATTATTGAAAAAAGAAAATAACACTAAGAAATTTTCAAGAATTCAGTATGTTCGTACTACATTAGGTTAAACAACTATTAGAAATAGTTTTTTCAGATGCAAATTTACAATATTCTAAATGATATTCGAAACAGAAAGGTTAATTGTTAGAAAACTGGTAAGAGAAGATCTTCCTGCTTTTCATAAGCTGCAAAGCAATCCAAAAGTAATGCAATATGCAGATGGAGAAGTACAGAGCTTTGAACGGCATTCTCATGAATTAGATGATCTTATTCATAAATACAATCTCCCGAATAATGACTTTTGGATTTATGCGGTTGAACGAAAAGCTAATGCTTGTTTTGCCGGCACTGTCGCTTTGGTAAAGGACAAGTGTGATGATGAAATAGGCTATCGGTTCCTAGAGGAATATTGGGGTAGGGGCTTTGCAACCGAAATTTGTGAAGGTTTGATAGCATACTGCAAGACTATCGATATCGAGAAACTAATTGGATATGTGATTGATATAAATAGCGCTTCTGTTAAAATACTGGAGCGATTTCATTTTAAGCTTATTGAGAAACGTGTTTTAGAAACGCAATTAATAGAATTGAAATACGAATTATATTTATGATAGTTGACCATTTACAAGCGCCTTATTATGCCGTGATTTTTTCTACCATATTAACTGATACACTAGATGACTACGAAGGCACAGCGAACAGAATGGAATTGCTTGCCAAACAACAACCTGGATATTTAGGGATGGAATCAGCAAGAAATAGAATAGGCATAACAGTATCCTATTGGGAGAGTTTAGAAGCAATTTTGAGATGGAAAAATAATGTTGAACACATGGAAGCTAGAGAGAGAGGGAGAGCTGTTTGGTATAAAAAATATGAATTGCGAATATGTAAAGTGGAGCGGGCATATGGATTTGAACAACATTAATTTAGTACCACTGAAATCGGATCTTCAGGAATGTAGTTCGGAATGGGTTAGAAGAGAAATCTGTTGTTTTTCTCAAAAACTACTGCAGCTTTGAAAGAGATATTGTATTATTTACCAATGAATCCTTGCTTGAATAGGGAAGTGGTCTGATAGTTTTTCATTGAATGTTTCAAACTGATTTACGGCAATATCAGTACTGGTTAAGATAAAGTCAATTCGCATAGGAAATGGGTAATCAAATGTTTTACCAAAACCATTACCAGCTTCTAAAAAAGCATCTCTCTTCATATCGCTAATCTTGCGATATACCCATGAGTAAGCAGTATTGTTAAAATCTCCACAAATAATTTTCTTACCGGTCCAGTTAGCTTCATGTGCTAAAAACGTTTCTGTTTGTATTGCCTGTTTTGTAAAGGTTGACTTCATACGTCCAAAAAGCTTTTCTGAATTTTCTTCTCCAAAATTTTCTTTATTTGGATTGATTTTTAAAGATTCTAGATGCATATTATACACGCGAACGGTGTCTTTCCCTTTGAGTAAGTCTACAAAAATGATGTTATTGGCACTGTTTTTAAAATTAAAGGAACCTGAATTAATAATTTTATAGCGGGAATAGATTGCTAAGCCGAACTTATTTTTTGTTTTGATATAGCTATAAGGGTATGTAAAACTAATTTTAGGAGATTGATAAAACTCTTGTAAAACGAGTATGTCTGGTGATGTTTCGTCGATAAATTTGAATGATTTTATATTGAGTTCACTGTCATCATTCCATTGGTAATGATTGAACATGCGCACATTGAAACTCATAACTTTTAGATCATCATTTAAAATAACTTTCTTTTCATTTAATTGATAAAATGAAGGTGAAATTAGCCATCCTACACCTAAAACAAATACAGATATTGCTAGTTGTTTTTTTAATTTTACAAGCCAATAGAGAAAAAAGAAGGTGTTGGCTAGTATTAAGAATGGAACTGCAAGACTCACAATGGCTAATTCAGGAATTTTTTGAGGAGAACTATATGGCACTATGTAAGACAGCAGTAGTAAGGCTGCTAATGCAGAATTGATTAGTAATATCAATCTTTCTAATAGTGATAGTTTCTTCATGAATTATTGTCCTTGTTTAAATAAAAAGTCTTTCTCTTCTTGAGACAATGTTTCGTATCCAGATTTACTAATTTTATCTAGAATCGCATCAATTTTTTCTTGTTTATAGGTGGTGTTTGATTTTGTGCGTTGTGTTGCTCCTTTTGTTTTATATACTGTTTTTAAGGGACTTTTTTTCTTGAAAAAGCGAGTTAGTTTACTCCATAAGTCAATGTCGTTTGAGCTTGCTTGATTGACATATAAAAAACCAAATAGAGCGCCTCCAATATGAGCTAAATGCCCCCCAGCATTTCCTGCAGGAATTTGAATAATGTCTAAAAGAATCCAAATTGCCGCTAAATGCCATAGTTTGACGTAACCAATTAAAGGAATTTTAAATTGGTAGTTAGGGATGTGTGTAGCAATTCCTATAAAAATAGCAGAGACACCGGCTGATGCTCCCAAAAGCGAACTGTTAGAAACATCATTGCTAAAAGCAGGAAATATGTTATAACTTAGCATAAACAATAACCCTCCAAAGAAAGTCCCTAAAAGATAAAAGGTGCTAAATTGTTTCTCTGTAAAGTAATTGATGAATAAATTACCAATAAAGTAGAGCGCGATTAAATTCGAAAGGAGATGAATAAATCCAAGATGAATAAATCCAAAGGTTATGAGGGTCCATGGTTTTGTCAGAAATACATCAAAAGTAGCAGGCAGTATAAACCAATGTACAAGTGAATTTTGAGTTTGAAATAAAAAACCAAGCGTGTTGAGTAAAAAGACCCCTATAAAAACACAAAGATTTACGGCAATAAATTTTTCTACAATATTGGCTTGATTAAATCGTCCTTGTATGTTGTTGATAAAGCTCATTAATAGGTTCTAAATTGATTTTTTTTCCAATACCAAGCAATTAAAAATCCTATCAGTGCGCCACCAATATGTGCGAAATGCGCTACATTTCCTATAGAGTATTTTGTTACACCAAAGAACACATCTCCCAAAAGCATGACAGGTATAAAATATTTTGCAGCAATCGGAACCGGGAAAAAAATCAAGGCTAATTTCGCATTTGGAAATGTCATCCCAAAGGCAACTAAAATTCCGTAAACTGCGCCAGAGGCCCCTACAGCAGGAGTGTGGTAAAGGCTATAAAATTCACTCATTTCTCTATTGGTCAGAGAAATCATAGCATCGTTATAGGAACCAGTGTCTAAGATTGATTGAATTTCGGTACTTGAAATATTCATTTGTATGAGTTGCTCATACACAGCATTGAACTGATAATAATTAACTAACGTATATATAATTCCTGCACCTATTCCGGAAGAAAAATAGAAAAATAAAAACTTATTACGACCCCACATTTGTTCAAGCGGAGTGCCAAAAGCCCAAAGTGCATACATGTTAAAAGCGATGTGCATAAAACTACCATGCATAAACATATGCGTTACATATTGCCAAATACCAAAGTTTTCGTTCTTCGGAAAGTACAAAGCAAAATACTGTGCAATGTCTAATCCTTGAACTACTTGAGGAACAATGAAAAATATTACATTGATAATGATTAAGTGCTTAATCGCTTCTGTAATTCGACCCATATATGATGCTTTAATGACTATTAAAAATACGATCTATTTCTTTAATAGTTAATGTTTTAAATGTTGCTTTTCCAAATGGAGAAATCGAGGGCTCTTTGCAGGAAAACAAATCATTTACTAAATTTTCTTGCTCTTTACTAGATAAAATACTTCCTGTTTTTATAGCCAATGACTTGGCAAAAGACTTTGCCATGACGTCAAAGTGACTGAAGCTCGTTTCAGGTACCTCTAGTTTCATGTCGTCTAATAATTGCTCGAGTATTAAAGAAATCTGACTTTCTGAAATAGATGTAGGGATTCCTTTTACAACGATAGATTCATCTGTAATTGATTCGAATAAAAAGCCAGTATTTTCTAAATCAGACTTCATAGACTGAATCATCTCAATATCTGTTTTCGAAAATGAAATATGAACCGGAAATAGTAATTGTTGGCTCATGGATTCATGAACGGTAATGCTTTCGAGAAAGGCTTCGTACAAGACACGCTGATGGGCCAATGATTGATGAATGAGTACCATTCCCGATTTTATGGAACTCAATAAGTACTTCTTTTGTATTTGAAATGTTTTTCCTATTTCAGTGGCTTCTTCTTGATTAAAAAGCTCATTTTGTGCTGTTGTCATAACAGGAGAAACTTCTGTATATAAGCTTTCCCAGCTTTGCGTTTCTTTTTGATATGAAACCTCTTGTGGCGAGAAGCTCTGTTGTTCTGTTTTAAATGGATTAAAAGTTGGATCAACAGTAATTTTTGGCGCAGATGAGGCACTTTTACTGCTAAACTTGTATGGAGTATCTAGCGTATCATCTCTGTTAAAGTCTAATACGGGAGCAACGTTGTATTGGCCTAAACTGTGTTTAACAGTAGCTCTTAAAATGGCATATATGGCTTTTTCATTATCAAACTTAATTTCCGTTTTTGTAGGATGAATATTGATATCAATACTACTTGGAGGAACTGTTAAATACAAGAAGTAAGAGGGGTGATATCCATGCTCGAGTAAGCCTTCAAAGGCGCTTACCACAGCATGGTTTAAATAGGAGCTTTTGATAAATCTGTCATTGACAAAAAAGAATTGCTCTCCTCGTTTCTTTTTAGAGAATTCGGGTTTTGAAACAAAACCAGTGATGCTAATTAAATCTGTAGTCTCATTAATAGGAACTAGTTTTTCGTTCATTTTAGCACCAAAAATAGCAACAACTCTTTTTCTTAAGTTGCTTTCTTTTAGATGATATACTTCGTTTCCGTTGTGATGTAATAGAAAGGAGATTTTAGGATGTGCCAAAGCAACTCGCTGAAATTCATCTATGATATGCCGTGTTTCAATGGTGTCAGACTTTAAAAAATTTCGTCGAGCAGGAATGTTGTAAAATAAATTTTTAACAGCAATGCTTGTGCCAATACTAGTAGAAACAACATCTTGTGATAGTATTTTGCTTCCTTCAATTTTGAGTTGCGTTCCTAGCTCGTCATATTCTTGCTTGGTTTTTAAGGTCACATGTGCAATGGCGGCTATAGAAGCGAGTGCTTCTCCTCGAAAGCCCTTCGTATTTAAATTAAAAAGATCATGGGCGTCTTTAATTTTTGAGGTTGCATGGCGTTCAAATGATAAACGAGCATCGGTATTGCTCATGCCCTTGCCATTATCAATAACTTGAATTAATGATTTTCCAGCATCTTTTAGTAATAGTTTTATAGAACTAGCCCCTGCATCAATTGCATTCTCGAGCAGCTCTTTTACCACCGAAGCAGGTCGCTGCACAACTTCTCCTGCAGCAATCTGATTTGCTACATGATCAGGCAAGAGTTGAATAATATCTGACATGTATTAGTTTAAAAAAATGGATAAATCAAAATCAATGATATACAAGAAAATCAATGTGAATAGCGCAATTAGCAACACGATTGTTTTGTTCACCCCTTTTCCTCGAGCTTCCTTAAGCTCATCAAAAGCTGTAACAAATTTTGTTTTTAGATTTTTATTTTTACCAGTGGTCGTTCTAAATTCATCGAACGTGTGCTTTATTTCATAAGGGTTTCCTTCTCCCTTATAAAATCTAGGTTTGTATTCGAATTTTTTATTTGTACGATTTAAGAAGCCCATAATGTTTGAAAATTGAATAAGGTCACACTTTTTAGTGCTTAAAAAGCCGTGACATATGACTATTCAAATTTACAGAATAAAAAAGAAGTGGTCAAGAAATGTTAAAAAGTATCTTGTTAAAACTCTCTTAAGGCTGCCATTTTTACTGCAGCAACCGCGCATTCAATGCCCTTGTTCCCAAATTTACCTCCAGCGCGGTCTATAGATTGCTGTTTGGTATTGTCTGTTAATACACAGAAAATAACGGGAATATCGTATTTGATATTTAAATCTACGATGCCTTGGGTAACACCATCACAAACAAAATCGAAATGTTTGGTTTCACCTTGTATTACATTCCCAACCGCAATAATGGCATCAACTTTGGCAGTTTCAATCATTTTCTTGCAGCCATAGACCAATTCGAAACTACCAGGTACGTCCCAAGAAACAATATTAGTGCGATCTGCCCCGCAGTCAATTAATGTATCAATAGCGCCCTTTTGAAGGTTTCTTGTAATGTCTGGATTCCATTCAGAAACAACAATCCCAAATCGAAAAGGTTTCGCATTTGGGATTGTTGCTTTATCGTAATAAGATAAATTTGTTGTAGCCATAGTTAAGCTTAGTTTTTTCCAGCGTACTCAGCACTGCTAATGTATTTATCAATATTTTGTCCTTGATACGATGTAGGGTACTCCGCTTTTATCTTTTTAAACAAATTCATTGCTTTGTTGTATTCTTTTAGCTCCATTGCCGTTAGTCCTGCTTTGTACAAAAATAATGGAGTTGAATATTTATTGGCTGTTTTATTCGCTGCATTTTCGTAATACGTAAGCGCATCTTTTGGTTGATTGATGTCTGCAAAAGCATCTCCAACCGCACCAATGGCCGTTGGACCTAGTAATGCATCACTCGATGAAAATTTACTTAAATGTGCAATTGCTTTTTCATATTGCTTTAATTTTAAGTAAGACAGCCCAGCGTAGTAGTTCGCTAAATTACCAGCATCTGTTCCACTAAACATTGTTGCAATGTCTGTAAATCCATAGTTACCATCAGCGCCATCTAAACCTAAATTCAACAATGAATCTACACCTACAGAAACTGTGTTTGCTTGATTGAAGTATTTTCTAGGAAAGGCCAATTCATTAGCGGCTTCTTTTTCTGTTGGTTCAATAATATAAGCATTGTAAGCCAATGAACCTAATATAGCAACAGCAACAACAACCAATCCGTAAAATAATGGCTTACTGTTTTTTTCAATCCATTGTTCTGATCTTGATGCGGTTTGGTCTAAGGTATCAAAAACTTCAGCAGTTGTGCTGTTGTCTTTTATTGTTTCTTGACTAGTTGCTTTTACTTTTGATGCTTTTTTCTTGTATGTCGCCATTATTCTGATAAATTATTGGCGTCAAAAATAGTTTTTTTAATTGGATTTTAAAAATGGATATTTCGTTAAATTTTCAATAATTTGCGATTCTTTATTTCTTATTAATAGAATTTATGTATTTGCAGAAACTTTCTTTAGTGAATTTTAAAAACATTGCCTCCCAAACATTTGATTTTCAGGAGAAAATTAATTGTTTTGTGGGTAATAATGGTGTTGGAAAAACAAATATTCTTGATGCTATTTATTATTTATCATTTACAAAAAGTTACTTTAATCCGGTTGCATTGCAAAATATTAGACATGGAGAAGACTTTTTTATGATTGAGGGAAGCTATTTTTTGGAGAATAGAGAGGAGAAAATTGTCTGTAGTTTAAAAAAAGGTCAAAAGAAAGTCCTCAAAAGAAACGACAAGGCTTACACCAAATTCTCAGAGCATATAGGTCAGCTTCCTTTGGTAATAATTTCTCCTGCCGATAGAGATTTGATTGTAGAAGGAAGTGATACGAGAAGAAAGTTTATTGATGGGGTTATTTCGCAACAAGATAAAGAATATCTTCAAAGTTTAATTCAGTATACCAAAATTATAAGTCAGCGTAACGCATTATTAAAATATTTTGCAGCCAATCGAAGCTTCGATGCTTTGAATTTAAAAATATATGATGATCAACTAATTGCATTGGGAGGTGTAATTTATGAGAAGAGAAAATCATTTCTTGAGAAATTTACCCCTATCTTTAATGAAAAATATCAAATGATTTCTGAAGA
>JBELDQ010000037.1:0-4785 GCA_042094215.1 Polaribacter sp.
TTTTTTGAACCAATTTTATTTTTACGAGCCTCTTTTTTCTTCTTATCGTCTGCTAATTCTCCATCCATATAAAAGGCCCATTTTCCAACACGAATTCCATCTTTATAGCGTCCTTTTTCCTTGAGGTTTCCACTCAATTCAAAGTATTTTGCCAAACCATTTGCTTTACCATGTTCATACAATACCTCTTCTAACAAAACGCCTTCATCAGAAAAATTCTTCGAATACCCATGCAACAACCCATTTTTGTAAATCGATTCTTCTGCAATTTTACCTGTATCCTTATAATACACAACAGACTTACCTGAAAGCTTACCAGCATCATACATCTCTTCATAAAACAAGCTTCCTTTTTTATAAAAGTACTGCCACTTCCCTACCTTATCACGTCCTAATAGCATGCCTTTCCCTTTCAACTTACCCGTATCATAAAAATAAGTTACGCTAACAGAATCTGAATTTTTATGAAATACTTTCGTTGCTTCAGGATGTCTAGAAAATGACATACTGTAAAACTTAAACGTTCCAATCTCTTTACCGTCTTTAAAAGTCCCAACGTATTTCACCCTTTTATTAGGATGGTACTTCTTCCAAATACCTGTTCGCTTTTTATTAGCGTCAAATTGGTTATAGCCCTGAGCTTGAATTGAAGATATTCCAACAAGGCAGATAAAACATAACGTGAGAAAAAAATATTTATTTACAGGAATCATCATATAAAATTATAGTGTGTAAATATACATAACGTATACCTATGACAAGCCAAAAAATCATATCTATATAAGACTTCATAGAATATACCATTAAAGATAACAGCCTTTCTTTAGCTATTATTGCACGGTACATTCTCAAAAATTCGAGAAATTACTTGCGTATATAGCATGATTTTAAAAGAAAAAAAAAAGCTACAATAATAACGTACTGCAACATCTAAATAATGTATAACAACAAAATAAAGCAGTAATTTATCAGTCCTATATCCTAGAAAACTTTTTTAGTTAAAAAATACTAAAAATGGTATTTTAAGCTCTGTATTTTTTACTTTTGATGTTTGACAACACAACAACACAACACAACAATAATGAGCTTAAACGAATTAAATGCCATCTCTCCTATAGATGGAAGATATCGAAATAAAATAGAGAAACTAGCAGACTTTTATTCAGAGGAATCTTTGATTAAGTACCGCGTTAAGGTAGAGATTGATTATTTTATTGCACTCTGCGAAATTCCCTTGCCACAACTGCAAGATTTTGATAAGCACCTATTTTCGGAACTCAGAAAAATTTATAAAGATTTTTCAGCTGAAGACGCTCAAAAGATTAAAAATATTGAAAAAATCACAAATCATGATGTGAAAGCTGTTGAGTATTTTATCAAAGAAAAATTTGAGATGCTCAATTTGCTCAAGTACAAAGAGTTTATCCATTTTGGTTTAACTTCTCAAGACATCAATAATACAGCAATTCCACTGTCTATTAAAGATAGTCTCAATGAAGTATACCTACCAACATTAAATGAATTGATTGCGAAGCTCAATGCTTTATCTATTGAATGGAGCGATGTCTCTATGTTGGCACGTACCCACGGACAACCAGCGTCACCTACGCGTCTGGGAAAAGAAATCGCTGTTTTCGTTACCCGTTTAAACCAACAAGTAACAACGCTAAAAACCATTCCGAATGCTGCCAAATTTGGTGGTGCTACAGGAAATTACAATGCACATCATGTTGCATATCCAATGATTGACTGGAAAAATTTTGGAACAAATTTTGTAGAAACAACATTAGGTTTGCACCACTCTTTCCCGACAACACAAATTGAGCACTACGACCACATGGCTTCTTTATTTGATGCGATGAAAAGAATCAACACCATCATTTTAGATTTAGACAAAGACATTTGGACCTATGTTGCTATGGACTATTTCAAACAAAAAATTAAGGCCGGAGAAATAGGTTCTTCTGCGATGCCACATAAAGTAAATCCGATAGATTTTGAAAATTCTGAAGGAAATTTAGGAATTGCAAATGCGCTGTTTGCTCATTTAGCAGCAAAGCTACCTATCTCTAGAATGCAACGTGATTTAACGGATAGTACTGTATTGAGAAATGTTGGTGTCCCTTTCGGGCATACATTAATTGGTTTTGCAGCTACGTTAAAAGGGCTAAATAAGTTGTTATTAAACAAAGAAAAATTTGAGGAAGACTTAGAAAATAATTGGGCTGTTGTTGCAGAGGCTATTCAAACTATTCTAAGAAGAGAAGCCTATCCTAACCCTTACGAAGCGTTAAAAGGGCTTACAAGAACGAACGAAAAAATAACAAAACATTCTATTGCCAATTTTATTGATTCACTCGTCGTATCAGAAGCAATTAAACAAGAATTAAAAGCAATTACACCCACTAACTTCACAGGAATCTAATGAAAAAATCACTTTACTTATTTGTAGCGCTTATAGCATTTGTATCTTGTAAAGACGTGCCAATTGTAGACAATAACAATCAATTTAAAACAGGAGTTTTTGAAATTCCTGCC
This sequence comes from Polaribacter sp., assembly GCA_042094215.1. Taxonomy (GTDB): domain Bacteria; phylum Bacteroidota; class Bacteroidia; order Flavobacteriales; family Flavobacteriaceae; genus Polaribacter. The sequence continues at coordinate 2,539 of JBELDQ010000037.1, forward strand.
GGTGATGGTTATGGTAAAACAATCATTACAAGAATTGATAGCCTACAAATAGAAGCCTACACAAAATCGGTAGCGATAACTACTGATAGTATCTCTATGAATCGTATAGAAAAACATGTAGATACCTTATACATTGAATGGAAAAATAACTTTTCCTATATCTTAAAAATGAAAACTCCTAAAACAAGTCTTGATAAAGATCAAATATTTGTCAAAATCAACAAGGTTACAGATTCTTCTTATAGTTTTATCGCGAGAATTGGCTTCTCAAAATTCAAACAAACAGGAACCGTATACAAAGTAAAAAATTAATGGAATTATTTACACAGATTGATACTTGGGTTGCCTTGCTTACCTTAACGTTTCTTGAAATTATATTGGGTATAGATAACATTATCTTTATCTCAATAGCAACAAGCAAGTTACCTAAAGAGCAACAAAAAAAAGGAACGAATATTGGTTTGGTTTTAGCCATGGTTTTTCGAATCATACTCTTGTTAGGAGTGTCCTATTTAATAGCGATGAAAGCGCCTTGGTTCGTCATTGATATATCCTGGCTGTCTGCAGAAATAACCGGGCAAAGCATCATTCTCATTTTGGGAGGTATCTTTCTAATCTATAAAAGTACAAGTGAAATTCATCATAAAGTGGAAGGTACAAAAACTGAAGAGCATGTGCCCAAAAAGAAAGCTTCCACTTTATCTAAAGTAATTCTTCAAATTGTTTTAATTGATATTGTTTTTTCTTTTGATTCTGTTTTGACTGCTGTTGGGATGACAAACGGAATTGAAGGTGCACTCATAATTATGATTGCTGCTGTTATTATATCTATGGCAATCATGTTAGCTTTTGCAAATCCTGTAGGGCGATTCGTAAACAAATACCCAACTATCCAAATGTTGGCCTTGTCTTTTTTAATCCTAATTGGATTTATGCTAATCACAGAAGGAGCTCATTTGGCAAATACAGTCATTTTTTCGCAACATATTGGTGCAATTCCAAAAGGATATTTGTATTTTGCGATCTCTTTTTCATTGGGTGTAGAAGCCTTAAATATGAAGATTAGAAAGAAAAAATAAATCGTATCAAAAAACGTATACAACATAGCGCACTGATTGCAATTCTTATATTGCTCATCCCTTGCTTAACGCAGTTTATTCATGTATTCGAACATCATGAACATAAAACAGATGCCTCTTATGAGGTAACCTATGTTCATGCACAAGAAGCCTCATGTGATATGTGTAGTTCTTATGTTTCAGTAGCTTTTTTAACAGATAGTAGTTATCAAGTACTGCCAATGCATATAGAAATAATGCATGCTGTTGAACCCTACCAATTTTCGCTCACGCATCAGCAACTACCTTTTGGTCTTCGTGCACCCCCAGTAGTATCATAGCACCCAAAAGACACCTAGTCCTTTATTAAATTTACACTAATGAATCAAAAAAATATTTTTTGTGTCATTGCTTGTTTACTTATGTACACGGCAAATGCACAAAAATGCACATATACTCTAAGAGGCAGTATTGCTGACTTTCACGATGGTTCGCCAATTGTTGGTGCAACCATTCATATTAAAAAGATCAACAGCTATGCAACAACCGATAGCAATGGCTTGTTTGTGATTAAAAATCTATGTAAAAAGAATGCATTGCTCACATTATCTCATGTTTCCTGTGATACAAAGAACGTGCGTGTGAACGTGCTCAAAAAAAAGGTACATCAATTCTATTTGGAGCATCATATTGAAGCGTTAAATGAAATTAATATACAATCGAATTTAAAGCCAAAAACCGCACAAGCGAGACGGCTAAAATCGAAAGAAATTGATCAGTTTACAAATAAAAGTATTGGAGATGTCTTAAAACAGGTTTCTGGAGTGTCTTCTATGAATACAGGAAATACGATTGTGAAACCTGTGATTAATGGTCTGCATAGCAGTAGAGTCATCTTAATGACCGATGGTGTTCGACTTCAAGACCAAGAATGGGGTATTGAACACGCTCCAAATATCGATGTCAATACAGCAGAGAGTATCACCGTTATCAAAGGCTCTAATTCATTAGAATTTGCAGGAGATGCTATTGGAGGTGTGATTGTTGTGAAACCAAGAAAAACAATACGAAAAGATAGTGTATTTGGAAAAACGATCGTGGGAGGACAAAGCAATGGTCGTGGCTTTAATATGCATACATCATTGACTAAAACCACTCAAAAAGGTTGGTATGTTGCGGGTAAAGCATC
>JBELDQ010000037.1:4885-6044 GCA_042094215.1 Polaribacter sp.
TTTCAAAATGTAGGAAAATTAGACGTTCAATACGATTTTCAAAATAACAGAAGACTCGAGCATGACATTCGTGTAGGAGATGATAAAAACAAACCAGCAATTGATTTGGAATTGGTATCTCATGCGGTGAAAGCCAACTTTAATTTTGACGCAAACCCTACCAAAACTCTCAAAATTGGAATGCTTGCTTCTTATCAAAATAATTTTGCAAATCCAGATACTGGGGTAAAACGATTGATTCCTGATTACGATAAATATGATCTAGGCGTATTTACTATTGGGAACTTTATTTTAAATGATAAAACAACAATCAATCTTGGAGCTCGATATGACTATAATCACATAAACGCCAAAAAGTACTATTATAAAAGTCGTTGGAACGAACGAAACTATGATACCGATTTTAACGACCTTATAATTGGAGAATATGCCACACAATGGTTGGTCAATCCTAAGGTTAGTTATCACAATGTATCTGCGTCTGCAGGGGCATATCATGCCTTTAATGCAAACAATAGCATCATGTTCAATTATGGATTGTCTAACAGAGCACCAAATGTATCAGAACTATTTAGTGATGGATTGCACCACTCTGCCGCCAGAATTGAATTGGGAGATCTGAGAATGGAACAAGAAACCTCGCATAGATTTGCGTTTACTTACACCCTAGGTACAGGTGAAAATTCCCTTATCATAGAATCCTTTTTCAATCATATCAATAATTTCATTTACATCGAACCAACAGGAACTGAAAAAACAATACGTGGTGCCTTTCCTGTATGGGCATATAAAAAGACAACGGCGCAGTTATTTGGTGTTGATATTGATTGGAAAAAGAAATTAACCTCTAGATATGCATTTCATAATAAAACAGCGCTTCTCTTTGGACAAGACATGGATAATAATAGGTCTTTAATTGATATTCCCGCGCCAAAAACAAGCAATAGTATCAACTATAACAACAAAAAATGGTACAATTTCAATGCGTCATTAGAAAGTGAATTTGTGTTTAAACAGCAGAACTTTCCGAACAACAATTTTGAAGCGTATATACCCACAACTGACTCTTATGTTTTAGTTGATATAAGCGAAACTCCGGGCAGTTATCATCTCGTTAATTTCACATCAGATATGACGTTTAATATGTCTAAAAGAACCA
>JBELDQ010000037.1:6144-7919 GCA_042094215.1 Polaribacter sp.
ACTTGCATTCAATTTCGTAGTTGCTTGTTCAAAAAGTGACGACCCAGAACCAGTAAACGAAGAGGAAGTAATCACAACACTTGAAGCTACGTTAGTCCCAGATTCAGGAGCAACAATTACATTAACAAGTAGAGATTTAGATGGAGAAGGACCCAATGAACCTGTGCTTACTGTTTCTGGAAATTTACAAGCAAATACCTCTTATGACGGAACATTTTTGATTTTAAATGAAACTGAAAGTCCTGCAGAGGATGTAACAGAAGATATTTTAGAAGAAGACGATGAGCACCAATTCTTTTTCTCATTCACCAATAACCTTGCTTCTGTAACCTATGCTGATGCAGATGATGATGGAAACCCAATTGGCGTTAAATTTACAATGACTACAGGCGATGCAGGTACTGGAAATGCAACATTTGTATTAAAACACCAGCCGAACAAAACAGCAAGTGGCGTAGCTCAAGGAGATATGACAAATGCAGGTGGATCAACTGATATCGAAGTAACTTTTGCACTTGTTGTAGAATAAGTATTCAGTCATTTTTTAAAGCCTAAAAAACGCTGTGCAAACCGATACTACATCGTGCTTGTACAGCGCTTTTTTTAGAGCGCTAAACCGCTTGCAGGTTTATCTTACATATGCTGTTTTCTTAATGGTATTAAGAACAATAAAAGACGCTAAAAAGAAGATTGCCAAACACAACACGCTCCATTGCATCGAGTCTGTCATTGCAAATAACAACCCATAGACAAACGTACCCAATACAATAGCAATTTTTTCTGTGACATCATAAAAGCTAAAATAGGTAGCATGATCTTGAGTTTCAGGTAATAATTTCGAGTAGGTAGATCTCGTTAGCGACTGTATTGCTCCTTGAACAAGTCCGAGTAGCGCCCCTAATCCATAAAAATACATCGCAACATTCTCTTGATTTTTATCGAGCATAAAAGCAGTAAAACAAACCAACATCCATACAGAAATGGTAATTTTCAATGCCGTTATGTTCCCGAATCTATTTGAAATCTTTGAAAATAGTGCAGCACCAACAATAGCAACAATTTGCACCAATAAAATTGTAAGTATTAAATCCATTGCAGGCAAGCCTAATTCACTAGATCCAAATATGGCTGCCATTAGAATGATCGTTTGAACACCAATACTCAATAAAAAAAAGGAAATCAAAAAACGCTTCAAACTTTGCATATTCTTTACTTCATTCCATACTGTTTTTAGTTCCTTAAATCCTTTCCAGATATAATCTTTCTCTGGTTTACGATTGTAGATATCATCTGGTAACTTTCTAAAAGACACTTGAGCAAATCCTAACCACCAAAGACCTACCATCACAAAAGAAATACGAGAAGCCATAGCAGAGGTAATACCAAAGGTTTCTGGCATTTGTATTAAAATAAGATTGATGACTAATAGAATAACGGAACCTATGTACCCATAAATAAATCCTTTTGCACTTGCACTATCTTGCTGCTCAGGACGGGCAACCTCAGGTAAATAGGCATTATAAAATACAATACTTGCCCAAAAACCAATACTTGCAAAAATGGTAAAAACAATACCAATCCAAACAGTATCAATACCTTCAAAAAAATAAAGGCTCATCACAGAGAACGAACCAAGTGCACAGAAAAATTTCATAAATTTTTTCTTACTTCCTGTATAATCTGCAATACCTGATAAAATAGGTGACATGAACGCCACTACTAAAAAAGAAAAAGAAAGCGCATAACTGTAAAGTGCATCAGGATGCTCCCATTCC
>JBELDQ010000037.1:8019-10394 GCA_042094215.1 Polaribacter sp.
ACAAGACCCAGTGTGTCTGCTTCTTTCTCATGCTCTCTACTAAAGGCAAGCATTCCTACCTGTGAACCAATACCATATGCCATATTAAAATACTTGGAATTTTTATTTTTTGAGGTACCCATTCCAACAAGAGCGCCCACTCCTTGCTGGACCTGAGCTGAAGACATTCGCTCTTGTCCATGCTTCGCAAAAGCGTGCGCAACTTCGTGTCCCATAACAGCGGCTATACCATCATCATTCTTGCAAATAGGCATAATTCCTGTATAAAAAACAACCTTACCGCCAGGCATGCACCAAGCATTTACACTCCCATCTTCTATTAAGTTAAATTCCCAACGATAAGCGTCAGCTTCCGACTTCATGCCATTCGCTCTCATGAAACGATCCACTGCATTTGAAATGTTTTCACCAATAGACCTTACTTTCGCTGTAGCTTTTTTATCTGTTGATTTCTTGTTCTTCTCTAAAAACCCTTTGTATTGGGCAAAACTTGTAGGTAATACTTGAGAATCATCAACAAAATTTAATCGTTTTCTACCTGTAATTGGAACTGTACTGCATGCAACGCATAAAAATACAACAGCAATGAATAGAATAATTTTTTTCATGATATTTCTCTTTAAAAAGTAAGCAAAATCTATTAAAAACAGTGACATATGTCTGTACATTACCATTTACTATTTTACAAAAATAATGATTCCTATTTTATACAGGGGAGAAATACATAGCATTGATGTAAGTTTAATGTGAAATCTACGACCAATTCTATAAAGATATCGAATATGAAAAAAATTATCTTACTCCTTTTAATTGCCATTGTCTATAGCTGCACAACCAATGCTCAGAAGAAAAAAAGTATTGCTAAGACCTACAAAATTCAAAAAACAGATGCACAATGGAAAAATCTATTGACAAAAACACAATATGAAGTATTGAGAAAGTCTGCAACTGAAAGAGCTTTTACACATCCTTTTAATTACAATAAAGCCAAAGGCACCTATGTTTGTGCTGGGTGTAAAACACCTCTTTACGAATCTAAGTACAAGTACGATTCTGGTTCTGGATGGCCAAGTTTTGATAGAGCAATTGACAAAAATGTTGAACTTGACGTTGATTATGATATTGGATATGCAAGAACAGAATTGAAATGCAATACATGTGGAGGACATCTCGGACATTCCTTTGAAGATGGCCCAAGAAATACCACCGGAATGAGACACTGTATTAATGGCGCTGCTTTAAAATTTATTCCTAAGCAATAAGCATTCATACAGGTCAGAGTAACAAAAACTCATCTTTCGATAGCTGTGTAAAAATTTTGTTTTTTTTAATCATATGTATAGCTATTTAATTATCTTTATTCTATGGATTTAAGTTACATACCAAGTGTCATAAAACAATTTGAGTATAACAAAAGTTTAGGCGATACAACCTTTAAGCAACTCACAAAAGAACAGTTATTTTTCACCTACAATAATGAAAGTAATTCAATAGCAACACTCGTAAAGCACATCTCAGGAAATATGCTTTCTCGCTGGACAAACTTCTTAACTGAAGATGGAGAAAAACCTTGGAGAAATAGAGATGAAGAGTTTATAAACACATATACTAGCAAAGAAGAAGTAATTCATGACTGGGAAAAAGGATGGAAGTGCTTGTTTGAAAACTTGCAAAAAATTACCCCTAAAAATAGCGACACCGTTGTATACATAAGGAATGAAGGACATACCATTGCTGAGGCAATTAATAGACAGTTGTGCCATTATTCATACCATACCGGACAAATTGTAATGATTGGAAAGATGATTAAAAACAATGAGTGGCAAACATTATCTATTGCAAAAAATGCATCTAAGTCGTACAACGCAGAAAAATTCGCGCAGAATAAAATTAAAAAACATTTTATTGATGCCTTGTAATATGCAAGTGTTAGTTCGTGTAAATTACTTTTAATATAACGATATTCGACTAAGAACTATACAAATTTATAGGCAGTCTTATATAGTTATTCAATGTTCTTTTTAGGTTATGCAGACTTAAGAGTTGCTAGCTTAACATCAATTAAACCTAGTTCGTCATGCACCGTATCAAGTGCCTTCGAACCATTGTTTAAATGCAGCTACTTTCTCTCGGCTTACGATAATCTCTTTTTCGTTAAATACGTTAGACGTTATTTTTAATCGGCTATTAGAGTAGATAACAACATTTTTAATATCAGAAATATTTATAATGAATGTTCTATTTACTCTGAAGAATTCTGCACTATTCAAAACATTTTCTAAACTTTCTAACGTATAGTCTAGGATAAATTTATTTTTTTCTTTGGTTATCAAATATACCGTTCTACCCTCTGCATAAAACAAAGAGATTTCATT
>JBELDQ010000037.1:10494-13147 GCA_042094215.1 Polaribacter sp.
ATTTGTACTTGATTAAATATTTCAAAACTCAATCCGTCAGTTAATTGAATATCCATGAAAACAACGTCATAATCTTGATTGTTTTGAAACCAAAATACCGCATCAGAAATGCTTGGCAACTTCTCAAGAACAAGCAAACTAGCATCATACTTATGTAAATAGCGTTCTAGCTTATCAGCTGCTAAAGGTTCGTCTTCTATAATTACTGCTCTCATAGTTTACTCGTTGATCTTTAATGTTGGGATTGAAATTATGTTTTGATTTTTTTCCTCTAAAAGTGCAATAGATTCGGAAGTATACATGCTATATGCCCTATTTAAACCTTCAATTTTTTTATGAGTGAAACTATCTGTTATTTTTTCTTCTTTTACATATCTCATTCTAAAACTATCACCCTGACTTTCCATAATAATTTCTAAATTCACATCGGTAGAAACAATTGTTGTTTTTATAATTTGTTCAATAATATATACAATCGTTCCTGGAACTATTAAGAAATCGGAATCACAGTTTACACGTAGTTCTATCTTTCTATATGGTAAATAATTATATAATTTAATAAACTCCTCTACTATTTCTAATTCCTCATTTACCGCAACTAATTGTTTCTTTTTACTCGCTAAAATATATCTATAAATACTTGCTAAGTGATCAATAAATCCATCAACTAAATCCTTATCTCCTTTAATTAAGAGCAACAATACCTCAAAACACTCGAATAATAAATTAGGGTTGACCTCTCTTTTAAATTGCTTAAAATCTTCTTCTATATTTTCTTTAATTAGCAACTCATTGTTTAGCTGTTGTGTATTGATTTTATGCAAATATTGATGGCTTAAATTCAAGAATACATATGCAACCGGAATGCTACAATAAATACCCACAAAAGTTTGTAACTCTTTTACTAAAGGTGCGTACCCTAAATTGTACAAATAATACCCTGAAATCAATAACACAATAATTGTAGCAATTGTTACTATCGATATGGCAAGGTAAACCAACAACGTAATTGCAGTGCCAAAAAAACGAGGCATCAACGCAAACACCCACAATAAAAAGCGAGAAAACTCATGAACAATAAAAGACAACCCAATACAAACATATACTTCTTCCCCTAGAAATTGTTCTTGTAATTCTCCTAGCCTATTATTAATCATTAATATCAAGGCATAGGCAACTATTCCACTAAAAAATGGACTTAGTAACCGAAAAACGGGTGTGTGTATAAATAATTTATTCATCGAATGACAGGAAGTTTAACTAAAAACATGTCTCCCTTACGAATAATAATCTTCTTACTTACCAGCAATGCATAACGAGTTTGAATATTCTCTAATCCAATGTGGAAAGATGTTTTATTCAAAGGCTCTTCAGTTATCGTATTCTTTACACAGATATAATTTCCTTCAACATAAATAGCTACTTTTAAAGGTTTCTTTGCACTGATTGTATTGTGCTTTACTGCATTTTCAATCAACATTTGTAATGCCAATGGAGGAATTTTAGTTGTGTGTAGTGTTGAGGGTATTTCAATTGTAATTTCTAATTTATTTTCAAACCTTGTTTCCAGTAAATATTGATAGGATGCGACAAATTCTAATTCTTGTTTTAAAGGAATTAACAGGGCATGATAGCTACTTAATGTAAAACGATACATGTTCGCTAATTTTCTAATGAACATCTCGGATTTCTGCACACTTACATGTGCTAATGAAGAAATCGTATTTAAACTGTTGAATAAAAAATGTGGACTTAATTGAGATTTCAACGCTTTCAATTGCAACTCTATTTGTTTTCGTTCTTGCTTTACAGATTCAATTTGTAGCGTAACAAATGAATAATACGAATAGAATGCAAAATAGACTACCGAATACACCACCAATAAAATACATACTAAAATAGATAGCTTTATGAAAGTTTCTCTGTATTCAATAAAAAAGTCTTGCTTGTTTATGATGAAATTTGAATATCCATAAAGACAACCAAAAATGATGCTAAAAGTAGCAATAACTTGAAGTACAAATCCAATAAATAAACGATTATTCGTTTGTGTTTGCCAAGGATACAACTGATCTAGCTTCATCGCCAAAAAATAAAGGGTATAGGCTACTAACACCCCCAAAGAAACGGACAATATACCGATTACAAATGTATATGATTCCAGTTCTCCTCGGTTACTAATAACTCAATATGAGACTAAGTGCCGCACTAGATACATTAATAATTAAATGCTTTTTCAAGAGATGATTTGTTTTGGAGTTTCTTTTTCTTCAGGGGTAAAATATACACAATCTTATTCATTTTACGATGAACAAGATTGCGTCTATATATTCTTTTAATTAAGAGCTTTCATCGCTCTTCCATAATACGTATCAGAGCTAATGTTTTTGGCTTCTTTTCTGTAGACACTTTTTACTTTTTCTGAAGATCTATTGACCTGATTTGCAAAAGCCATCAGTACTTTTGTTAAATAATTATCTGAGTTAATTGTGCTTCCTGCAGACTGCATTGCTTGAATTAATTGAGTTTCAGACAAGGTGTTTTTCTGAGCCATTTTTGAATAAATATTTGTCAAATAATTATCTGAATTTATGTTCTCTCCCATCATCTTTAAGATCGTATCGAAAGAGATTCTGTCCAAATCATTCTTTAA
>JBELDQ010000038.1:0-13139 GCA_042094215.1 Polaribacter sp.
AATCCTTTATGTAAGTTTTTTACTTCTATCATTAGGTCAATAACATTTGCGTTAAAAAATAATTTGCAATGACAATAATCACAATGGTCCAAACAACCGATTGCGTGCTTGCTTTCCCCACTTCCAAGGAACCTCCTTTTACATAATATCCATGGTAGGAAGGCACTGTTGCAATGATAAAAGCAAAAATTAAGGTTTTGATAATTGAATATTGAATTAAATAGGGGTCAAAATCTGCCTGCAGGCCCTCTATATAATCTGTTCCTGAAAACAAACCAGACAAATTTCCTGCTACCCATCCACCAAGAATTCCTAAAATCATTCCTAAAACAACTAAAAAAGGATAAAAGAATACGGTTGCTATTATCTTGGGAAGCACCAAGTAATTGAGTGAATTAATTCCCATTACTTCCAGGGCATCAATTTGTTCGGTTACGCGCATAGTACCAATACTAGAAGTAATATACGACCCCACTTTTCCAGCTAAAATAATAGAACAGAATGTGGGTGCAAATTCCAAAATTATTGAACGCTTTGCAGCAAAGCCTATCAATGATTTAGGAATCAATGGACTGTCAAGATTCAAAGCAGTTTGCAAGGCAATAACTCCACCAATAAAGAAGGATATAAAAGTGATGATCCCTAAAGATTTCACTCCTAATTCTTCTGTTTCTCTTGCCATGGCCTCTCTAAAAACACGTGCTCTTTGAGGTTTTGTAAACACCTGCTTAAGCATCATAACATACTTTCCTATATGTTCAAAATAATTCATGAATTTACGTTTCTTTATGCTAAAGTATTAAAAAAGCATTAACTGAATGTAAAATAGTAGCAATCATCCTTAAAAATAATTACTTTTGATGTTCAACTAGCAGTTCCATGAAAAATTATTTTATACTTATATTCCTTGCGCTTTTCACTTTTACGAGTTGCACAACTTCCCAAAAGAATGAAAAAAAACCTTCACTGGTGGTGGGTATTGTGATTGATCAAATGCGTTATGATTATTTGCAACGGTTTGCCGACAAATATGGTGAAGATGGCTTTAAGAGAATTCTTAAAAATGGTTTTTCTTTAGAAAATGCGCATTACAATTACATCCCAACCTACACTGCAGTTGGTCACACCTCTATATACACGGGTACAACACCAGAAAATCATGGAATAATTGGAAATAATTGGTACAATAAGTATGATAAAAAAGAGATTTATTGTGTAGATGACACGAATTACATCACCGTAGGAGCATCCTCGGGAGGAAAAAAATCTCCGCACCGCATGCAAACAACCACCTTAACAGATCAATTGAGATTGGCTCAAAATATGCAAGGTAAAACCATTAGTATTGCCATTAAAGACAGATCGGCTGTTTTACCGGGTGGACATACCGCAAATGGTTCCTATTGGTTTCAAGGAAAAAAAGAAGGAAAATGGATTTCAAGTACATTTTATATGGATTCTCTGCCGAAATGGGTATCTGACTTTAATAGTTCCGGTATAGTAGATAGCTATCTAGCCACTCCATGGAACACGCTTTACGATATCAACACCTATACAGAGAGTATTGATGATGACAATGAATTTGAAGTACTCTTTAACGGAAAAGAGAAACCAGTTTTTCCGTACAACATTCCTTATTTAAAGGCTAAAAATGGTGGTTATGACCTTATAAAAGCCATTCCGTCGGGGAATACAATGACTACAGATTTTGCAAAAGCAGCAATCATTGGTGAAAATTTAGGAAAAACGACCTACACAGATTTCTTAGCCGTAAGTTATTCTTCACCAGATTATATTGGACATCAATTTGGAGTTGCCTCTAAAGAAATTCAAGACAACTACTTGCGCCTAGACCAAGATTTAGCTAGTTTGTTTTCTTTTTTAGACAACGAAGTAGGAAAAGGAAACTATACTCTTTTTTTAACAGCCGATCATGCCGCTGTTCAAGTACCCTCTTATTTAAAATCTCAAAAGATTCCTGCACACTATTTTGATGCAAAGGCGTTTCGCCAATTTGTAAACTCGGTTACACAAGAACATTTCAACTCAGATGAATTGGTAGAACATATTTCGAACTTTCAGATTTTTTTAAACCATGATGAACTAAAAAAGAGACAGCTGAAGGCTTCCGAGGTTGCTCAAATAATTGCCGATGCCGCTGTTGGCTATGAGAACATCTATAAAGCCGTTACAGCGAAGACGATGCAAAACACACATTTTACAGATGGTATATTACAAAAACTACAAAAAGGATACAATCAAAAATATTCTGGTGATGTTTTACTAATCCCACTACCATCTACCTTAAGTAGTTATTTTAAAAAAGGAACATCGCATGGTTCAGGCTATAGCTATGACACGCATGTGCCGATTATTTTTTATGGGAATGGAATTCAAAAAGGAAGCTCAAAAAAGGCCTATACCATAACAGACATTGCACCTACGGTTGCGAATTTATTGCAGATAGAATTTCCAAATGGCACCACAGGAAACATTGTTGGCGAAGCTTTAAAACATTAGTATTTAAAACGAGAGCTATTTTGATGTTTCTGAATCGCTCTTCTAGCCAGAAATAATCCAATAGCCAATGATAAAAAAGCCCCTATAGATAATCCCGGAATGTAATTGATGTATAGGAAGAAATCATAAACTCCATGAAATAAAGTGGCAGTAAACAACCCTGTTAAATTCAATCTTATTTTTTCTTTTAACGTTTTAGAAAATTTTGCCTTCCCCATAAAATACCCCATTAAAACAGCAAATGTGGCATGTGCAGGAACTGCAGTAAAGGCACGTAAAAAACCATTTGACATACCATATTGAATTACATATAAAATATTTTCTAAAGCCGCAAACCCCATCGCTACCATTACAGCATACACAATACCATCGAAGGGCTCATCAAACTCACTATTTCTTTGTGCGTAATACCTTACAATGACGTATTTAGAAAACTCTTCTACCAAAGCAACTACAACAAATGCTTTAACAAATTGTTGTAGCATACTCATTGGATTTGACACCGGTAAAAACCAATTTCCAAAAGCACCTAAAAGAAAGGTAATTAAAACACTTGCAGAAGCTCCCAATACAACATTTTTCAACAAAAAACTTATGGGTTCTCGTTCGTATTTATCTTTGATATAAATATAAACGACGATGGCTATTGCTGGTGCCAAAGCAAGAATTAATAATAGCATATTACTTGATTTTCGGTAAGAATACTTCTGCCATCATACAACGAGCACTGCCTCCTCCACAGGTCTCAATGACCTCTAGACTGCTATGAAGAATCATCGTGTGTTTGGTAATTCTTTCCTTTTGTTCTTTTGTTAAACTTGCATGTGCCGAGCTACTCATTACTAAAAAGCGCTGTTGGTCCTTATTTTGTATTTGAAGCATATTACCTGCAAACTGCGCTACTTGTTGCTCAGTTATCTCAACGATATCTTTGCCACTTTCTTTTAAATGCTTTCGTACATTCTTACGCTCCTTTTTATCATCGATACAATCCAAACAAACCACAGCAAATTTCGCTGCAATGCATAGCATTACATTGGTATGATAAATTGCTTCTCTTTGACCATTTACTGTCTGATTGGCTCTGAAAATAACTGGTGTATATTCGAAATCCTCACAAAATTCAATACATAATTCCTCATCTGCTCTCGAAGACAAGGCACAATAGGCTTTGCGATGTTGCCTATCTAAAACCAAACTTCCAGTACCCTCTAAAAAAAAACCTTCCTCTTCTGCCTCAGTATAATCAATGACGTTTTCAATGCTAAACCCTCTTGCTTCTAGTATTTCTAGAACCTCTTCTCTTCGCTCTAACCGCCTATTTTCTGCAAACATAGGATACAGTGCTACATCTCCATTTTCATGAAAAGAAATCCAATTATTAGGAAAAATTGCATCGGGTGTACTTGGTGTCTCCGTATCATTTACAAGAACAACGTCTATGTTGTTTTCTTGTAAATTCTTGACAAAATCGTCAAACTCTTTCTGTGCTCTTGCATTGATAGCCGCAGGTAAAGCTCCAACGATGTTTTGTTGGTAATAATTATTAACTGCTGTTTGTTCGTTCATCCTAAAACTAGTAGGACGCACCATTAAAATAGTACTACTGATTTGCTGCATAACTTAGATTTGACAATACACAAAATTACGACAATTACAAGTAAATTCTTGTCTTGTATTGTCTTCTAAAATAGCCTATTTTCCGACAACTACATACAAAAACATTTTTTATCTTTACTACTAGAACTAAAACAACTTATTACATGAAGAAAAAGCTCTTGGGTCTCCTATTCGTATTGTTCTGTTCTATTTTACATGCGCAAATCAAAAATGTCATCTCAAAATATGACCTACCAAGTACCGTGTCAGAAACATCGGGACTACTCTTCTATAAGGGGAAATTACTTACACATAATGATTCTGGAGATGCTGCGAACCTTTATGAAATCGATACTTTATCCGGAAACATTACGAGAACTATAGAGGTATCTAATGCGTCTAATGTTGATTGGGAGGCGATCACACAAGATGAAAACTATGTATATATAGGAGATTTTGGCAACAATAATGGCAATAGACAGGATTTAAAAATATATAGAATTTTAAAGAGTGACTACGACAATAATACTTCTGTTTCTTCAGAAGTGATTGCCTTCTCTTACGAAGATCAAGAAGATTTTACAACAAACCCATACAACCACGACTTTGATGCTGAGGCATTCACAGTGTACAATAACCAACTCATACTATTTACAAAAAATTGGGCCTCGAGCACAGTGTCTGCTTATACCATACCAAAAGACGTAGGCAATCATACCGCAACAAAGATAGCCCATTATAATGTACAAGGACTCATCACAGATGCTGCCTATAACCCTGAAGACAACAGTTTTCTACTTTGCGGCTATAACAGACAAGGAAATCCATTGTTGGTCTATGTACCCAACATCACTATTGACAATCTGTTTGATGGCACTATTGAACGCACCGACATAACAACTTCTGTTGGACTAGCAAGTCAAATTGAGGGGCTTACACATATTGAGGGAAATACCTATTTTTTATCTAGAGAGCGTGTCAATAGAACTGTAAACGGTATTCCAATACAACTAAACCAACGCCTGTTTAGATTTAATAACGGTTCTTTTGAAACGCTTTCAAACTCCTCTTTTACTTTAAAGTCCATTGATATATATCCCAATCCATCAAAGGATATGATTTATATTTCGGGAATAGATGTCGCACAAGTCTTCATTACAGATAGCAATGGAAAAAACATCTTGAAACAAAAAAAATCCAGCAATCAAATTCGTATTGGTGAATTGACTACTGGAGTGTATTTTTTAAAAATTATAGCAACCGATAAAAGGCAGTTCTCAAAAAAAATTATCAAGAACTAAAGCACATCGTGAATTGATTTTGTAACGTCATTTAGGATGTCAAAGGCGGTTTCTGCCATAACATTTCCTTTGCTATCTAGCAACGGATTTACTTCCACAAATTCTACACAGGCTACTTTTTTCGTAGCAATAAACTGCTGCATAATCTGCGTAACCTCTTGCTGATCAAAACCTTTTGAAACAGGCGTTCCCGTTCCGTAAGAAATCATATCACAATCCATAGAATCAACATCGAAAGAAACATAAATAACAGCGCAGTTAGCCAATTTCTCTATGGCTTCGCTCACACAGTTGGACAGCCCTCTATATCGAATTTCGGATACTGAATAATTCTTAATATTTAAGGCTTCTAATTGCTTGTCTTCTGGCTCTTCTGTATCTCTAACTCCAAAATACACCAAGTTTTCTGGGGCCAATTTAGCCCCCGGAGTTGCTATATTTTTCATTCTTTCCCATAAATCAGTGGTCTCTCTATTGATATCATTGATTTGAAAATCAGTATTGTCTTGAGACAATGCTGCTGCCAGTGGCATACCATGAATATTACCTGAAGGTGAGGTATACGGAGAATGAATATCGGCATGTGCATCAATCCAAACCACCCCAACATTTTCTTGCGGATAGGCGGATTTCACACCACTAATTGTTCCTAAAGCGGAAGAATGATCTCCAGACAAAACGATTGGAAAAGTATTTTCCTGTAAATTAACCTTTACATGATTGCTCAGACGCGTACATTGATTTAAGACACTACCTATTCTTTTCGCAAATGAGTTATTTACTTTATCATAAATAGATTCATTCTCTGTAGCAACATCAACAAACTCGTATTGATCAAAATAACTATTCCCTTTATTTATTGCTGCAATTTCAATTGCATCGATCCCCATATCGGAGCCTCTTGTACCGGCTCCAATATCAGATCTATTTTTTATAATTTTAATTGAATTTAACATGATAAATGGAACTTATCTCTGCTCAATACTTTTAAATGCTCTTAAGTTTTCTCCAGTATAAATTTGTCTTGGACGGCCAATTGGCTCTTTTCCTGAACGCATCTCTTTCCATTGTGCAATCCAACCAGGCAATCTACCTAATGCAAACATTACCGTAAACATCTCAACAGGAATTCCCATTGCACGATAAATAATTCCTGAGTAGAAATCTACATTTGGATATAGTTTTCTTTCTACAAAATAAGGATCGTTTAATGCTTCTTGCTCCAATCCTTTAGCGATATCTAAAATAGGGTCATTAATACCTAGATCATTTAAAACTTCGTCTGCAGCAACTTTAATAATTTTAGCTCTAGGGTCAAAGTTTTTATACACTCTATGTCCGAATCCCATCAAACGGAATGGATCATTTTTATCTTTGGCTTTAGCCATGTATTTTTTAGTATCACCTCCATCTTCTTTAATTGCCTCAAGCATTTCTAAAACCGCTTGATTTGCTCCGCCATGTAATGGTCCCCATAATGCAGAAATACCTGCAGAAAGTGACGCAAACAAGCCGGCGTGAGAAGAACCTACGATACGCACTGTAGATGTAGAACAGTTCTGTTCGTGATCTGCATGCAGAATCAACAATTTATCAAGGGCATTTTTAACGATTGGATTGATCGCATATCCTTCATTTGGCTTTTCGAACATCATTTTCATAACGTTTTCAACATATCCCAAAGATTTATCTCCATAATTTAACGGCAATCCTTCTATTTTACGCATTGCCCATGCAACTAAAACCGGAAATTTACCCATGATTTTAACAATCGCATTGTACATTTCTTCCTCTGAATCTACATTGACAGAACTTGGATTAAATGCTACAAGTGCACTTGTTAATGACGATAAAATCCCCATTGGATGTGCATTCTTTGGAAATGCATCTATGATTTTTTTAACATCTTCATCTACAATAGAATTTGACTTGATGTCTGAATGAAATTTATCCAATTGCTCTGACTTAGGTAAATCACCAAAAATCAGTAAATACGCCACTTCTAAAAAACCAGCTTTATCTGCTAATTCTTCAATAGAGTATCCTCTGTAACGCAAGATTCCTTCTTCACCATTTAAAAATGTTATTTCACTTTTACATGATCCTGTATTTTTATATCCTGGATCTATTGTAATAACTCCATTTGTTGCAGCTCTTAGTGCTTTTACATCAATTGCTTTCTCATTTTCTGTTCCTGTGATTATAGGAAACTCGTATTCTTGTCCATCTATTTTTAAAGTCGCTTTATCTGACATTCTCTATTTATTTTTTTAAAATGAAGTGAAATGCGAAGATACCAAATTTTAGAAGATTTTAAAAGCCAACCGGGATAGATTTTAGGAATGAAAATATAGATTTAACTTATTTCATACCATAAAAAAAACCTTAGGAAAGAAGTCCTAAGGTTTTCATATTTTAAAAGAGCAAAATATTATATTTTAAATGCTTTTTCTTTCGGGAAATAGGCCGTCTCTGCCAATTGCTCTTCAATTCGAAGTAATTGATTGTACTTCGCCATTCGATCTGATCGTGACGCAGATCCTGTTTTAATCTGACCACAGTTCAAGGCAACTGCTAAATCTGCAATTGTATTGTCTTCTGTTTCTCCAGATCTATGTGACATCACTGAAGTATATCCAGCATTATGAGCCATGTTTACGGCTGCTATCGTTTCTGTTAGTGTTCCAATTTGATTGACTTTAATCAAGATCGAATTGGCAATGTCATTGTCAATTCCTTTTGATAAACGTTCTACATTCGTTACAAATAAATCATCTCCAACCAACTGTACTTTATCACCTATTTTTTCAGTGAGGTATTTCCAACCATTCCAATCATTCTCATCCATTCCATCTTCTATAGAAATAATAGGATAGGCTTCAGACAATGCTGCCAAATAATCAGCTTGCTCTTGACTTGTTCTCACCTTTCCATTAGATCCTTCAAACTTGGAATAATCATAATTTCCATCCACATAAAATTCTGCTGCTGCACAATCTAATGCAATCATGACATCATCTCCCAATACATATCCAGCATTTTTTACTGCTAAAGCAATCGTATCTAACGCATCTTCGGTGCCGTCTAAGGTTGGTGCAAAACCACCTTCATCACCCACAGCAGTGCTCAAATTACGATCGTGCAATACGTTCTTTAGGTTATGAAAAATTTCAGACCCCATTTGCATTGCATGCGAAAAAGAGGTTGCCTTTACTGGCATCACCATAAATTCTTGAAATGCAATTGGCGCATCAGAATGCGAACCACCATTGATAATGTTCATCATAGGTACTGGCAAGGTATTGGCAGAAACGCCACCAACGTATCTATACAAAGGCATCCCTAGTTCGTTTGCTGCAGCTTTAGCAGCTGCTAGTGACACTCCTAAAATTGCATTGGCACCTAACACTGATTTATTGGCAGTACCATCCAAATCAATCATTAGCTGATCTATTGTATTCTGTTCGAATACTGAGGTTCCCAACAACTCTTGTGCAATGACTTGATTCACATTTGCTACAGCTTTTGAGACACCTTTGCCCATGAATGCGTTTCCTCCATCTCTCAACTCAACTGCTTCATGCTCTCCAGTAGAAGCTCCTGACGGAACAGCTGCTCTACCCATAACGCCATTTTCTGTGGTTACATCCACTTCTACCGTAGGATTCCCTCTAGAATCAAAAATTTGACGTGCATGAATGTTAATAATAATACTCATCTTAATATGTTTTAAAATAACTCTAAAAAGTTATGATTAGTAATCTCTTAATGCTAAACTACAAAAAAGGTCTTCTCAGTCTCTCTTTAAATAGAATTAACTGCGAAAACGATTTCAATAGTCTATGCCTTTGCTTTCTTTATATTCTCAATAAATTGATCGAACAAATATTGTGAATCATTTGGACCAGGGCTTGCTTCTGGATGGTATTGAACTGAAAAACAGTTCTTATCTGTAAATTGAATACCTGCCACCGTCTGATCGTTTAAATGTATGTGTGTAATTTCAATTTTATCATGAGCTTCTGTCTCTTCTTTGCTAATTGCAAATCCATGATTTTGAGAAGTAATTTCTCCTTTGCCCGTGACAAGGTTCTTTACAGGATGGTTAATACCTCTATGACCATTGTGCATTTTATAGGTAGAAATACCATTAGCAAGAGCAATAACTTGATGTCCGAGACAAATACCAAACAACGGAAGATCTCTCTTCATAATTTCTTTAGCTGCTTGTTGCGCGTCTAATAGAGGTTCAGGATCACCAGGACCATTAGAAATAAAATAACCATCTGGTTGAAAAGATGCCATCTCATTAAAACTTGTATTGTATGGAAAAACTTTAATATAGGCATCTCTTGACGCTAAATTTCTTAAAATATTTTTCTTTATACCAATGTCTAAAGCGGCAATCTTATAGGTTGCTTGCTCATCTCCAACAAAATATGGTTTTGTAGTAGATACTTTAGAAGCCAATTCTAGCCCGTTCATAGCAGGTATTGCTGTTACTTGATCTTTCAAATTCTCAATAGATGAAATATCAGTAGAAATAATAGCATTCATCGCTCCATGGTCTCTAATATAGGCAACCAGCGCTCTTGTATCTACATCAGAAATAGCGACTGTATTGTGCTTGACAAACCAATCTTTCAAATTTCCATGGGAATCAACTCTTGAATGGGTTAGGCTAAAATTTCTACAAATTAAACCTGAGATTTTAATTCCCTCAGATTCCACTTCCTTATCATTTACACCGTAGTTACCAATATGTGCATTGGTGGCAACCATCAATTGTCCGAAGTAAGATGGATCGGTAAAAATCTCTTGATAACCGGTCATTCCTGTGTTAAAGCAAATTTCCCCTGAAGCGGTGCCTTCAATCCCAATTGACTTTCCGTAAAACATGGTCCCATCGGCTAATAAGACCACTGCTTTTTTGTGTTGTTCGTATTTCATTGTTTAGTTGTGTATACTTTGTGTCTTTCTATTTAATCGAATGCTACAAAATTAATAATATCTATAGACATCGAATACATTGTTTACAAAAATGTAAAAAAAAAGGGATAAACACGAATGTTTATCCCTTTAATATGAACGCTTATAGCCTCATGTCTATTCTTCAGTAGATTCTGGAGTTTCAGCTGTAGCAACATCTGCAACAACGTCTGACTTCTTTCTTCCTCTACGAGTCGTTTTCTTCGCTTTCTTTCCATTAGGATTGTAAATTTCGTTGTAATCAACTAGTTCTACCATTGCCATAGGAGCATTATCTCCCTGACGATTTCCTAGTTTAATAATACGAACATAACCTCCTGGTCTATCTGCAATTTTTACAGAAATTTCTTTAAATAACTCTGTAACTGCAGCCTTATCTCTAAGGTAACTAAATACCACACGTCTATTATGTGTTGTATCGTTTTTAGATTTTGTAAGTAAAGGTTCAACAAATCTACGTAAAGCTTTTGCTTTCGCTTCTGTTGTATTAATACGCTTGTGTTCAATTAATGAACATGTCATATTAGCTAACATCGCCTTTCTATGCGCTGTCTTTCTTCCTAAATGGTTAAATTTCTTACCGTGTCTCATGACCTTTGTTTTGTACTTTCATCTTGCTCAACCATCTCTTGGGGGCAAAATATGAAAGAATTAATCTCTATCTAATTTGTATTTACCTAAGTCCATTCCAAAATTCAAACCCTTCACATTTACTAGTTCTTCTAGTTCAGTCAATGATTTTTTACCGAAGTTACGGAATTTCATTAAGTCATTTTTATTGAATGATACTAAGTCTCCTAATGTATCTACTTCTGCCGCTTTTAAACAGTTTAAAGCTCTTACTGATAAATCCATATCTACCAATTTCGTCTTTAATAACTGACGCATATGCAATGATTCTTCATCATAGGTTTCAGTCTGCGCTATTTCATCAGCCTCTAAAGTGATACGCTCATCAGAGAATAACATAAAGTGGTGGATTAAAATTTTCGCAGCTTCTGTTAGAGCCTCTTTAGGGTTTATAGAACCGTCTGTGTCTATATCGAAAATTAACTTTTCGTAGTCAGTTTTTTGTTCTACACGAAAATTCTCAACAGCATACTTTACATTCTTTATAGGAGTGTAAATAGAATCTGTAAAAATTGTCCCTAATGGTGCAGAAGACTTTTTATTTTCTTCTGCAGGCACAAATCCACGACCTTTTTCTATTGATATATCCATGTTAAAATTAACAGACTTATCCATATTACAGATCACTAAATCAGGATTTAGTACTTGAAAACCAGAAATAAAACTTTGCAAGTCTCCAGCAGTTAATTGCTCCTGACCTGAAACATTTACCGTAACAGACTCATTCGTAGTCTCTTCAATTTGTTTCTTAAAACGAACTTGTTTTAAATTTAAAATTATTTCTGTAACGTCTTCTACAACACCTTTGATTGCAGAAAACTCATGCTCAACACCATCAACTCTTAATGATGTAATTGCAAATCCTTCTAAAGAAGACAACAATACTCTTCTTAATGCATTACCAACTGTTAACCCAAAACCTGGTTCTAAAGGTCTGAATTCAAATCTACCAGAAAAATCAGTAGATTCAATCATTATTACTTTGTCGGGCTTTTGAAAATTTAAAATTGCCATATTTCT
Source organism: Polaribacter sp. (assembly GCA_042094215.1). Classification (GTDB taxonomy): domain Bacteria; phylum Bacteroidota; class Bacteroidia; order Flavobacteriales; family Flavobacteriaceae; genus Polaribacter. The sequence continues at coordinate 12,060 of JBELDQ010000038.1, forward strand.
TTATCAGGTATTATTTAGAGTATAACTCTACAATTAATTGTTCTTTGAAAGTTTCTGGTATCTGTACTCTTTCTGGAGCCTTGATGAATGTACCTGATAATAAATCAGCATTCCAGCTTAACCATTCAAACACATTGCTATTCGAAGCTAAAGCACTTTCGATTGCTACCAAAGATTTTGACTTTTCTCTAACAGCAACAACATCTCCTGCTTTTAAGGTATGCGAAGGAATGTTCAAAATTTCACCATTCACAGTAATGTGTCTGTGCGATACTAACTGACGTGCACCACTTCTAGAATTTGCAATACCTAAACGGAATACTACATTGTCTAAACGAGATTCACATAACTGTAATAAAACCTCACCAGTAATCCCTTTAGATCTTGATGCTTTTTTAAACAAGTTAGAAAATTGACGCTCTAAGATTCCATATGCATATTTTGCTTTTTGCTTTTCAGCTAATTGCATTGCATATTCAGATTTCTTACCTCTTCTTTTAGCATTTCCATGCTGTCCTGGAGGATAATTTCTTTTTTCAAAGTTTTTATCATCTCCAAAAATTGTTTCTCCGAATTTACGAGAAATTTTTGTCTTTGGTCCTGTATATCTTGCCATTTCTTATTGATTACAACTGGGATTATGAATTAAGGCGAACTCCTTCGATAATCGTGTTCCAGTTAAGTTAAAATTTAATTATACTCTTCTTCTTTTTGGAGGGCGACATCCATTGTGTGGCATTGGAGTTACATCAATAATCTCTGTAACTTCAATTCCATTGTTGTGTAAAGTTCTAATCGCGCTCTCTCTACCGTTACCTGGTCCTTTAACAAAAACCTTCACTTTTCTAAGTCCAGCTTCGTGTGCAACCTTAGCACAATCTTCTGCAGCAGTTTGCGCAGCATATGGAGTGTTCTTTTTAGAACCTCTAAAACCTTGCTTACCTGCAGATGACCATGAAATTACATCTCCTTTTTTGTTTGTTAAAGAAATAATGATGTTGTTAAATGATGCAGTAATATGTGCTTCACCAACTGACTCAACAATAACTTTACGCTTTTTTGTACTCGCTTTAGCCATAA
>JBELDQ010000039.1:0-12912 GCA_042094215.1 Polaribacter sp.
TAAATAAGTACGATGGCAAACGGAATGAATACAAAGCGGTTTTCAGGGAATAGATGCCAAAGGAACACAGTAATGCTCGTGCGAGAGATGGTGTGAAAGAAGCCAACCCAATGTTTGATCATCCAAGAAAAAGGAAGCCACATCAAGCCTGTTAAAATACCAACGGTCATAGGCAAAGAGGTATGGTCGACTATAAAGAAAGGAATGGCTATGGAATACACTAGAGCTGCCTGTCCAACTGTGATCAAAAACAGCGAGTCAAATTCATTTTTAGGTTTGTTTTTGTCGAGGAAGTGCTCTCCGGTAAATTTAGAGAGGAACAACCCTAAATAGACGATACTTCCGGTGCCAATAAAGAGGGTCCAAACACTAATTCTCTCTGAAAAAAAAAGCCCGCTGAAACCTATAATGGTCCAGATAATTAGGCCGGATAAAGGCGTTGCTATAAATTTACGATTGATAAATTCAGTACGCTGTTCTTCGAGTGTTCTTGGAGTTTCTTGCATGGTTTAACTTTTGGATGTAAAAAATATCTTGAGCCTCCCTAAAACGGTTGCTCTTTCTAGAGGTTCTTTGACTTCTATTTATGTTATAGATGCAGTAAAAATGAAGATGTTACACTAGCAATGAATTTTATTTTTTAATGTACCTTTCTGTTGATAATTTGTGAATAGCTTAATTTAGAGAAATATTTTTGAGAAAGATGATGCGAGGTGCAGTGCGAAAAACAAGAATTAAATTTTTTTCAACAGCTTGTTCATGTGATGATAGGATTGCTAAATTTAAGAGTATTGAACTAGCTCCTCTTTTGGTTGGGTATTCATCTCTCTTTAACTTCTTGTAGATTTTAAAAAGGGCCTCAAAAAAATGCTAAAATCACTATTTAATCTAAACTAATATGGGTTTGCGTGATTGTTTTGAAGTTTAAAATAAGTGTCGAGTCTTTCGAGGTGAGTTTAAGAGAGGGTACCTCACCTATTATTATATTTTCTAATCTTTCGTGAATATTCATGAGGATATCTTCATTGAGGTCACTTGCCGAGAAAATAAGTTCAATCGATTCTTTATTTTCCTTAATGTCTAGTGATATTCCAGCCGTAGCTCTTAACTTTTCTAATTCTGAAGACATCAGTAATAGACAGTTTGTAATAATTGCAAGCGCTAAGTTTTCTTTGGTATGAATTGTTGGGTCTGATTTGAAATCAGGTAAAGGAAAACCTCCAATGAGTTTTGTTGAGTTTCTCGCAAGATCTTGCGCAGAGGTCACAATTTCTGAAATAGGTGTTGCTCCGATGTTTATAACCAATTGCTCAAGTGCCTTTATACAGTCGATACTGTCTTGAAGCGCAAGTTCCATTTCGAGTAACGAGTGCTCATGCTGTTTATGTGACTGCGCGGCTCCTTCAAAGGAGAGTCTAATCGCATCAGAAAAGGCAGATTTATCTGAGAAAATATGTTTTGAATGGTTCAGATATGTTTGCATAGATTTCCCGGAGGAGTATCCTAATTTAATGAGCTTTTCAATAGATGTTAAAGAGCTGTATACTTCAGAGATCGCAGGGGCCAAGGTGGTTTCTGTTAAGTTTAGCCTTGTCTGTCTTCGGTTTTTAGTAATGTGATTTAGACGAATATTGACTAATTCTGCTAACTTTTTTAAAGAAACATGTTCTTTTTTTGAAAACTTCCTTGGTTTTGTGTCCAAAACACAGAGAGATCCCATGACCTCTTCTTCTACTTTTATAGGAACACCAAGATAGGCTTGAATATTATACTCTTTTACAACATGCTTCGGTATACGAGGGTCATTAGCTGCATCTGTAACCTCAAAAATTTCAGCATCTCTTACCACAAATTGACAAAAGGATACGTCTCGATGCGTACCTCTTGCATCTGCTAAAACAGGAGGCAAGCCCACGTGAGCTTTAAAAAATTGTACTTGATCTAGTACTAAACTAACAAGAGCAATTGGGCTATTCAGTTCTTTGGCGGCATTTTTAACAATTTCTTGAAGTTCAGCGTCATCCGTTTCTGCAAGCAACTCTTTGGTAAATAAATTCACTCTATTGTTTAAATTCCCTAAGACATCAATTCTATCCATTTGTTCTGTTTAAGTCTATACGCTGTATTTGATTTGCTAGTTGGAGTAGGTACAAGGTAGCAAATTAAAATGAATTACAAAACCTGGTACTACTTTATTGAAGTGTAATGTATCCGTTGTAGAAAAGCAGTGTTGCATTTCACAAATATATCGCGTGTTCAAAAGAGGCATCCTATAGCAGTTATAACCATCTAGAAGATTATCTAACTTTATTTCCATTCACATCAACTCTCATCTTTCTGCGCCCCATTTTAACGAAGGCTGAACCCTTGTAAAACGAACTTGCCGAGGTGTAAATTGTGGGAATTACCTCTACACCATTCTTATTGATGAATCCATACTTTCCAGACCGATTTTTTACCATAGCCCTACCGTGGACAAAAGACCTCATATCAACATATTTTGCTGCGGCAATTTTCTTGCCATCGGTATCTATGAGTCCATAGTAGCCATTTTTTTTCACGATAGCGCGCGCTTCTTTTCGTTGAAAGTATTTGATGTCGTCATAGGTGCCAGGGCGGACCAAAAATTTTCCATTTTCATCGACTATTGCCGTTGTTCTATAGTTGTTGTTTTTGTAAGGTACTTTTATACGCAAGCGTTTAAATCTATTATTAATAGAAACACCTGGAGCATATCTGTTTGAACTTGTTTTTTGTGCTCTGTAGATAACGCTATTTGATTGCATATTGATAATTTTCATTGTGTTTTCGTCTTCAACAATGACTATTTTTTCTCCAAATGTTGTTAAGTACTTATATTTTCCGCGATTGATATATCCTGATCTAGGATTTATAATGACATATTCTTCATCATAATCACTTCCAATTGGATCTTCCTTCATGCCATATGCCATGTGTTTTGTTAGGACGATTTCAGTGAACTCTAAGGGTACTTTAATAGTCCCCGATTTATTTATGATTCCTTGCTTTTCCTCGTAGTCACTTCTGTCTAGAAAGCTGACAATGGCAAGGTTGTTATGTTCATACCAGTCGTACTGCTCATTTTTTAATTCTAAAAGGCGCTGTTCAATGGCTTTTTCGATGTTTAATTTTCTCTTCTTTTTATTCTCATTGGCAATGGCTTCCGCTTCGTCTTTTTTTCTTTGTATTTCTTCGTCTTTCGCAATTCGTATTTTCTCTCTTTCAACACCTTCATCAATCGTTGTTGAGTATATGGCCATGTCTTGAAGTATTGCATCGTCAAGTTCCATGTTTTCGAGAGAAGAAACGGCTTTTTTTGCTTCGATAAAACGCTTCAGTCCAACCAATGCTTTGATTTTAAGATTCAAAGCTGTAGGCAGTGTAACATCCCCTAATAAACGTTCAACTTCTTCCATTTTTACAAGGGTGTTCTTGTAATCACGATTGCTGTAATGCTCTTCTGCTGTAATGAACTTTACCCTAATTTTATTCTTGGTTGCGTTGTCCATTTCTTGCCCAAACCCAAGATTAAAAGAGAGTAAAGCAATGACGAGTATTGTGATGTAATGTTTCATATTCTTAGTGGTATGTGTTTATGGTTTGTTCTTTCCAGTGTATATAGCCTGTTCTACATGCTTCTCTCGCGAGTTTTTCTCTTTGTTCCGCCCTGCGCTTGGCGGCTTGTTGTTCTGCATAGCTTCTTGTGTCATTCCCAACAACCAATGTTAATCCCGGCACAACAGTGCTGCGCCACCCTCCTCTGAATGTTATTTTAGAGCCATCAATGAAATTTGCATTTCTATCTACGTAGCCTGTTCTATAGGCGGTTGCAGCGTACTTTCCAAAAGCTTTTGAACATTTCCTTGCATAGGAATCTACTTCGATGCGTACCCTTGCAATTCCCGCTTTAAAATCGTCAATAATCCAATTCTTAAATGGGATTAGTATCTTGCCTGTTGCTTTATTTACAACACCATATTTTCCGTTTTTAAACGTTATTTCCCCTTTTTTACTGCCTGAGGTAGCTAGGAAGTCAGTACTATTGGAGTTGCTTTTAGAGAGGAAGTCATTTGATGAGTTGTTCGATTTTTTTAGAAAATCATCAATAGATTTCATTTTATTTTTTTGGTTGTACTTGCTCAAAAAGTCAGCTTTTGAGTTGTTTCTTTGTGCTAAGTTTTTCGTTTTATTTTTAAGACTTTTGGTGTCTTTGGCAAGAAAGTCGAGTTTTGACTGTTTGGCTATTTTTGGCTTTTGCTTTTTTTGAGGTGTGCTTTTTGGTCTTTTAAATGCCGCTCGTTTTTCCTCTCTTTGTTTCTCTTTGCATTTTTTTACGCAACAATCATGCTCGTACACTTTTTTTAAAGTAACATCTTTTGCTCTCAATTTCGGAGGCGTACAAGGGTCTCCTAAAGTTTCTATAGTCACAGCTGCCGGGTATTCTCCACACCCACAGTCACCAGAGGTTTGTGCAGTTGCCATCATCGCAGAAAAGAAAAGAAGAAGCGAGAGGTGAAGTTGTGTTATTTTCATAGCTGGGCTGCTTTTTTGAGCTGATGTAAAGGGTGTCGTGTAGGACATTTTCGCAGTTTGACAGACCGAATATACTAAATATAACGGCAATAGGGTCTTCTTTGTCTTAAGCATTCGGTGAACTTCGTTCTTTTGCAATAGGAGGCTCGCAGTAGTTTTACTTTTCTCTTGATTATAAGGCGCTCTTGTAATACTCAGCTCAAGTTACTCCTATGCTTTATCGTTTCTTTTTTTTTCGCGGTTGTGTAATTTATTGAGCTGCTATTGCGAATTATGGGTATACCTCTATCGCACATTTTTTTACTTTAGAGAGAAATAGTAAAAGAAGGGTCTTAACACCGAAAATATTCAGTAGATTGAAGCATGTTAATTCCAACTCAAAATGAAAATATGAAAAATCTAGTAAAGCGAGTAGTAGCCTTCTGTATTGTTTTGTGCTGCCTTACAATAAGTTCGAAAGCATTGGCATGTACAGGAATCACATTGTGTTCTGAAGATGGCGGTGTGGTTGTTTCAAGAACCGTAGAGTGGGCCTTGAGTGATGCACAACACAATAAAATTTTAATTGTTCCAAGGCATAAGATTTTTACAGCCCAAACCCCAGAGGGGAACACGGGTAAAAAATGGAAAGGTACATATGGGTTTGTGAGCCTTACTGCATACGGACAACCGTATGGACCTGATGGTCTCAATGAAGCTGGTTTGTATGTTGGTCTTTATTACCTTCCTGGGTTTGCAGAATATGCAGTTTATGATAGCAACAAGGCATCGAAGTCTATGAGTGTTGGTGATTTGATGCAGTGGATGTTGTCTTCTTTTAAAACGGTTGATGAGGTTATTGCCCATTTAAAAGAGGTGATTGTCGTGAGCGTAAACAACAAAGAGTTTGGGGGAGCTGACTTGCCCTTTCATTTCAAAATTGTTGATCCAAGTGGTACCAGTAAAATTATTGAAATTGTGAATAAAGGAGAAATAAAAGTATATGAGCCCTATCTTGGTGTCATTACAAATTCACCGACCTATGATTGGCATGTACTCAACCAAAGAAATTACTTGAACTTAACTACGGTTCCGAGCAGTCCTAAAACTTTTGGAAACTATGAACTTGTTGCAAACGGAGCGGGGTCTGGTCTTATTGGAATGCCTGGCGATTTTACACCGCCATCAAGGTTTGTTCGAGCTGCTGCTTTTACAGCGACATGTAGACCTTTAAAAACTTCTTTTGATGCTGTTTTTGAGTCTTTTAGAATCATGGATAATTTTAATATTCCACTCGGCGCACATGTTCCTAAAGAACATTTAGCAGAAGGTGTGGTTAGTGCAACACAAGTGACGTCGTCATCTGATTTAAAAGATAAAGTATATTACTATCATACGATGTGGAATCGTCAAGTGCGCAAGATTGACTTGAAAAAGATTGACTTTTCTTCAATTAAAGAACAAATCATTGACGATGATGCTTCAAAAATGAACACAATAAAAGATGTTACGCCAAAATAAAACTTTTGTTCTTAGTTCTGAAAAAAAACACTTCTATTTAAATAGAAGTGTTTTTTTATATGTTTTTAATGAGCAAAAGAAACAGCGATCATAAAGAGGATTCTTGTTTTTTCTCATCCTGATGCTCGTCACATTTATTGTATTAATTTCTTTTTTTTAAATGGACGGTTTCATTTCCAAGCATATCAAATAATGTAAGTTCAAACGGGGTTGCGAGATAGCTTTTTGTCTTTTCAATGGCCTTGTAATAGTTTGTTGCAGTGTCCATCCATTTACAGAACATTTTGGTGGCTGCAACGCTTCTAAATGTGATTTCCGAAGTTGTAAGGCTCTTAATTTTTCCCATGGTTCTATTGCAGCTATCTGTTCCATTAAATTGCATCTTTAGTGGGTTTATTTCCATGCGAGGAGCGGGCGTTTTCTCAGATATAGGCTTTCCAAAGATTCGATCAGCCACCCAAATCGCTTGTAGTGCAAATCTTGGGTCAATTTTCTTTTCTAGTGTTTTTTTTAAGAAATATACAACAGAAGAACCGTCTGCTGGAACTGTATTTTTATCGAGATGCGTCTCTTTAATTGTTATTTTTTGAAAAGATCCAGGTTCAAATTGAAATCCCTCTATGTTTGCATACAATAATTCCCATGTAGCTGAATCGAGTGACTGGTTTCTGCTGATGGAAAGGCATTGCCTATTTTTTTGAATACCGGTGCATTCAGATTTTGTGCTGTGTATCCAAATAGTGCTTGTGCGCTTTGCAGAAGCACAAGAGGCAAGGAGTAAAAGACTAAGAATTCGGAGTGTGAAGAAAAACCATCTTGAATCCTTTTTTCCTGTATTTATTGTCTTAGATTTCATCTAGCTGTACCTGCGTTCGCTATTGAAAAGAAGCTATTTTAATTTTTCGATGATTTTAATAAGGGCATCTCCTTTCCCCATTTTCAATTCCTCTCCTTCTTTACTTTCATAGGCAATGCCACCTTCGACGTATCTTAAGACGCCATTTTTATCTAAAAATAAATTCATAGGGTAGGATGGTATGTTCAAGGAATCAATAAAGTCTTGAGCCTCTACCAAATGAGCAAACTCAAAAGGGTGTTTTTTTAAAAAGGAGTTGACGTCTTCTTTCTTTTCGTAAGTGATCGCAATGAAATTAAAAGACGCTTTGTAGCGTTCTGCGATTTCATTTAAAACAGGCATTTCATCAATACACGGTGGACATTTGGTAAACCAAAAGTTAATCAATGTCGGTTTTCCGTTCAATTGCTTTGAGTTGAAGTTTACACCGTTTAATGATGCCAAATCAAATGCAGGAAACGGCTTGTTTTTAAAAGTTGATAAAGGCCCTGATTTAAATAGCGATTCATGTTTTTTATTGCTCAAGTTGACGCTAACTTTGGAAATGATGGAGTCTTTTTTAGTGATGGTTTCCTGTATGGTTAAATTTGCATACATCTTTTTCCCGAGAACTTTCTCCATTTTAGCTTCCATTCCAGAAAGCATCGCTTTCACTTCAGCCTCGGTTAAGATTTTTTTTCCATCTGTGGTATAATAGGTGGTTTGTGATTGACATATGATTGCGGTTAGCAATAGTACAACTGTGATTATATTTCTCATAATGCTAATTTTTAAATAAATATAGTAAATATAGTCATGTAGTTAAGGATACTATTTTCTTTTTTCAATTTCAGGCAATTTCCCCAGTCTTATTTGAGGTGTTTAGTAAGTCGTCAGGTCTTTGATTTTAGCATCAAAGACCTGATATACTAATTAGAAATAGCGTTAGGCTACTGTTGTATTTTTCTAGCAATTAAAATACTATTCTGACCAAAACAAGTTCCTAAAAATGCTTTGCCTTCAAAATTTGGGTTAAAACTCATTACAAAAGGAGCGTAGTCGCGCTTTGTTGAGGTCCAGTAAAAGGCTTGTTCATTAAAACCTTCAACACCTTTTTCAAAGACATTGGTGTATATTGCTTCTGCAGATGCACGACTTGGAATAAACCAGTCATCAGATGCTTCAAATACCAAGTCATCCACTATTTTAAAAACATAGTCGTCGCTTCCAAACTCGAGTCCATTGGGCACATTGCTATTGTCGTTTAAGTTTCCTTCAACAATTTGATTTGTGTTTTCTTGTCCATCACCAAGCAATTCTCCATTGGTTAAATCGAAGTGATCTCCCCAAGATTTTTCTCCAACTGAAGTATAGGTTCTGGCAACCAATAGCGAGCCATCTGTTTCATCGACATGAAAGATAAAGCCCCCTCCAAATTCGAGTCCATGCAATGCATCGATGCCTACTGCATCTGCGATTTCTAAAACCGCGACACCATTGTTTAGGTTTTCCACTATAGAAAGGTTTTCATTGTAGTTCTTTAGGTCGAGTTCATCATTTTTTGAACAACTGAATACAACGAGTGTTAAGAGAATAAAAAGTGTTTTTTTCATGAGAGTAGTTTTATTGATTAATTTACTGCAAAGTAAGGTAAACACTAGAGTGTTGGCATTATTAATCTTATTGAAGGTGGTGTAAATAGGGTTAAAAGGGAAAAAAAAGGGGTCAAATAGGCCTGCTTTTTTATAGAAATATGAGGCGAAGATCATAAGTGAGGTACGACGTTTACGCTCGTTGTTTATGCTGATCACAATTGGGTTTTACTAATTCTTAAAATAGTCCCAGCTCAATTTGGCTATTTCAGCAATCATTCGTTGGTTGGTTTGGTCACTCTCTAGTGAGTCACTAACGAGAATACTTAAGTAAAAATAGGAGTTGTCTGGTAAAAACACAATGCCAATATCATTCACTGCTCCTGTGACTCCTTTTTTGTTTTTTCCTGAATGTCCAGTTTTATGTGCAACAACCGTTTCTTTTGGTAACAACCCTCTGATGCTTTTTTTACCCGTTTTGGTTCCCACTAAGACATGGAGCAGGAAGTCACGACTTTTGGCACTTAACATCTTTTCGTTGTTTTCATAAAATAAGTGCAGTACGTTGTTCGCCGCTTTTGCAGTGGTCCAATTTTCGAATTGTCTTTCCCATTTGGCTTGCATTTCCATTTCTGTATGCACAATTGCAATGTCTGCAATACCTATTTTTTTGAGGTAGGATTGAAGTGCATTTGGACCGCCTATGATTTCGAAAAGAAGGTCACATCCAAGATTGTCACTCCAGGCCACTGTATTTTTGAGGATCTCAGAGAGGGAGATGATTGCTCCATTAGGATATTTTTTTCGCAATGGACTCCAAAGATGTTTGTAGGCATCAACACGTTGTTTATCAATCGAAATAAGTTGCTCTAATGCCAAGTTTCCTCGATCAACTTGATCGAGTATTGCCAATGCCAAATGATATTTGTAGACACTTTGCATGGGCAATCGCTTGTCTCCATTAATAGAGAGGCTGTCTTTTGAGTGCATCCCTTGCATAGCGACAGCAACAGTAGCTTTTTTGTTTGCGAAGACTTTTTGTATTTTATCTTTTAGAGCATCAATAGATTGCGCTTTGATTGCATTAAAAATCCCGAAAGTAAAAATAAGTGCAAGGAAGAATGTCTTTTTGCGAATGAGCGGCATCATTTTTTGTGTCTGTATAGAGCATTCTCTTTTTGTCTTGTTCTTCTTGTTTTCAATCATTGCAAAAGCGTGTTGGCATCACGAACAGTTTGATTTTTTATTCGTTTTCCTCTCATGAACTTGGAGGTAATTCTTGCAAAACTCTTTGGGGCAAAAAGAGCAATGAAATGGGGAGCATCTTTTACCTTTATCAAACGTACTATGTTTTCTTTGGGTAACTTTTTGATATGACGAATTGCTCCAGTAATATGTGTTTTGGGATCTAAGGTTCCATGAAAAATCAACATAGGAGGCATTTTTTTTGGTACTTTTCCGAAATAGGCATCTGCTTTGTAGGTTGGCATTGAGTTTTCTGCAAGTAACTTTGCTAAGTTGCTTTTAAATATTAGGTCTTCTGATTCTTTTGCAACTTCTTCAGGCTTTAACGTTGGTCTTAAATTATTTTCAGAGGCCGAAATAACTTGGACTAGTGGTATTGAGCTAGGAAGTGTTTTAAAGCCACTTCCATAGTTGGCATAAAAATTTTGAATTTGAGCAATGCTTTTATTCAAAGGCTCAAAATTGTTGTTTGACAAACCGCGTATAACTGCAGGAATCGTTGCTCTTACTTCAGGGATATCTAACATCATTCCCATCAAAATTGATAACTCTTACTTCGGTAATTTTTTTGCAAAAATAGGGTCTTCTTTAGCTTTTTGAATGCTGTTTTTTAACTGAGCAACCAATGTCGTGTTATTGGTATTTGTCAGACCGTCAAAATGGCTCAGTACAGAATTACCTACATGATTTACAACAAAGGATCGATGACTTAGGTCGTATTGATCATCATCTTGCAGGGGAACAAGAGAATCTAGGATAACACCATCTATGTTTGTGTTTTCTAATTGAAGCAGTCGCAAGATCAATTGCGTTCCATAGGAAACGCCATAAACATAACGTTTCCCATCTCCACTTAGCGTATTCATCAAGAAGCGAAGGTCTTTTGCGGCATTGGTTATTGAAAAAGCCTTCACATAGCTTGTATTGCTATACATTTGACCAAAGCAAGAGCCCCATTCGTCGTTGCCAAGAGCAATACCATTTGTTGAATCTATAGACTCTTCTTTCGGGCATATCTTACCTGAAAGTCCGGTGCCTCTGTGGTCTGGGATAAGGATGTCTAAATGAGGAAACGTTTGAGAAAATAATTCTATTAGAGGGTAAAAGCTTGCTCCCGATTCGCCCGGTCCTCCGGCAATGAGCCATATAGATCCTTGCCTCTTTTTTATAGCAGGAAATTTTCGCACAAACAGATTAATGGATGCATTGCTCTCTGGGTTGTAATCTAGCTGGGCTTTCACAGAAGCACATTGAGAACGAATAAGCTCTTCGCGGTCATTGGCATCTGTACATTGTGTGAATTGTGCATTGCCATCGACTGTAAAAAGAAGGAGTGCGAGGAATGCAATAATTGTGCGGTGTGTCATGTAAAATATATTTTCTAATTTATAGCGGTATCTGCAGAGATTGTTATGTAAACGATCCTAGATATTTTTGTACATGAACAAAAATTATGCCATCTGGTTGTGTTTTAATTGTTTTTTAGTCGGTGAATTCTAGGAGTTCCTCCATAAACCCTTCTGGAAAAGCTCCCTGTAAATTGGTTAAAACAACAATCGTTATTCCTTTGTCTAAAAAGGTAAGCGCTGCAGCTCTTCCTCCTCCTATGGTTGCAATGATTTTTGATGCATTAGCTTGTGTCATCAAAGGAGTTCCAATAGCGTAAGCGTTTAGAGGACCACCAAAGCCTTTGGTTTCTCCATTGTCTAAAATAGCAGGTGTCCAAAGTGTTGAAAGGCTCTTCGGATTTTTAAAAAAGGTTCCATTTTGAAGTGCAATATGCCAATTTGCTAATTCTGTAGCTGTTGAACTCATGCCGGTAGCTGTTCTAAATATTTCGGGAAACTCTTCATACGCGTGTGTTAAATTTCCATTGATAAAATACGTGTATCCTCGAGCTGAATGGGGAATCACACTTTGATAGTGACCAAATCCTGATTCGATAGTTCTGTCTGCTTCAATCAATTTCAATTGGCGTTCTCTGATAAAATCCTGAAAAGTGGAGCCACTCATCTTATTGATGATTTTACCAATGATTACATAATTTGTTTGGTTGTATTGAAAATTGGTGTTTGGTTCAAAAACCATAGGAAGTTTTGAGCTTCTTCCTAGCTGGCAATCACTTTTGCATTGTAATCCATCATGTTGGGAAGTCCCGAAGTATGGGTAAGTACCTGTTGAATCGTTACATTTTTCCAAGTTTCTGGAAGATTTTCTAAATAGTTTGAGATAGGGTCTTCTAAAGTAATTTTTCCTTCTTCAACCAATTGCATAAAGACAACTCCTGTAAAAGCTTTCGTCATGGAGTTGATAGCGAAGGTTGTTGTTGCATCAGATTGACACAATCCGCTGAAGCATGTTACCAATGTACGTGTGAAAGAAAATAAATATTTCATGTGTTTATGTGTATTTATCTCAAAGACGGAGCACCTATTCGATTGTTACATGCGCTTTGCTCTTTTTTAAACAATGTCTTTTTGAAAATAGCAGACAGGTCCTTTCGCATAATGCGCTGGAAGTCCTTGGGTGTTTTTAAGTCTTTTTGCTCCTAAATATTCGAATCCCATTTTTGTATAGTGTTTGATTAAACCGGTATTCAATCCAACAGTGTCCAATCGGAGATGTATTAAATTTTCACGCTTTCCAAACTCATTTGCCCAAGTAACGAGGTTTTTTACCAGGTTTTGACCTCTAAAATCTGGATGTGCTGCAATGCGATGAATATAAAGAGAAGGGATACTATTTTTAGATCCCCAAATGAGCTCGTCATTTAGTGTGGTTGCCCAAATACAAGCAATTTTTCCGTCAATCACTAATTTCCATTGCCTGTTTTCTTCAATTTCTTGAACAATGAGGTCTTTTGAGAAGATTGGCCAGGCTACTTGATTTTTCGATTTGATATACTCCGTAGCGATTTTGTACAAATCAAAGATGTTAGAGAGATCTTTCAATGTACTGTTTACAACTTCCATTTAGCTTTATTTGTTATTCTTACCGAGTATGCTCAACGAATGTAACAAATTAGAACCAATATAAAAAGTTATAGAGATTTTGTGTACTGGTTTGTTTGTTGATTTCTAGTGTATTATAGGTTTTAATTCATCATTCTTACGATGTTTGTAGGCCAAGGGTCTTTAAAGTCATACCCGTGATGCCATAGCTCTATTTCTTCTTCTGTAAGAAAGC
>JBELDQ010000040.1:0-12879 GCA_042094215.1 Polaribacter sp.
CAATGTATCTAATGTGGCTTTTTTTGCTTTATAGGTCTCAAAGAAGTTCGGCCTTTCAGCAACTTCTTCATAATTCTGCGCCAATTCCAAATCGATTTGTTCAATTTCAGTCTCTAAAGCTGCAATCTCGGACTCTATTTTAGACAATTTATTTTTGAGCTTCTTGAGTTCTTTTTCATCTGCTTTGCTCAATTGGTAGGCTTCTTTTTTTGAAGAAGACTTCGCTACTTTTACCACTGTTTTCTTTTCTGCCTCGCGCAGATTTTCCATTTTATGCTGTTCTAAGAAGTAATCTATATCTCCTAAGTACTCTTTAATGACTTTGTCCTTAAAACCGTATACGGTATCTGTTAAACCTTGTAAGAAATCACGATCATGCGATACTAAAATCAAGGTTCCTTTAAAGTTCTGTAATGCTTGTTTTAATACATTTTTTGAGGCAATATCAAGGTGATTTGTAGGCTCATCCATGATCAACACATTGAACGGAGACAACAACAACTTACACAAAGCCAATCGATTACGCTCACCACCAGAAAGCACTTTTGCTTTTTTATCTACAGCATCTCCTCCAAATAAAAAGGCGCCTAACATATCTCTAACTCTTGCTCTGTTGGAATCTGTTGCTGCATCTTCCATAATTTGCAACACGGTCTTCTCTGGAGGCAAATGCTCTGACTGATTTTGTGCAAAATACCCAATCTCTACATTGTGACCCAATTTTAAATGCCCTTCAAAAGGGATATCACCGACCATCATTTTTGCCAAGGTAGATTTTCCTTGACCATTCTGCCCTACAAAAGCAATTCTACTATTTCTCTCAATGAGCAAGTCCACATTTTCAAGCACGTGCTTCTCGCCATAACTTTTACTCATGTTTTCTGCTTCCACAACAATTTTACCCGGCTCTTTGGAAACTGCAAAACGCACATTCATTGTTGCATTATCGTCTTGATCAACTTCAATTCGCTCTACCTTATCGAGCTGTTTCATTAATGACTGTGCCATAGAGGCCTTGCTAGCTTTGGCTTTGAATTTGTCAATTAAATGTTGCTTCTGCTTTATTTCTCTTTCTTGATTTTTCTGTGCTTGCAATTGCTTTTCCTTAATTTCTCCTCTTAGCAGTAAGAATTGAGAATAGGGTTTTTTATAATCGTAAATCTGGCCTAACGAAATCTCAATGGTTCTATTGGTTACATTGTCTAAGAACATTTTATCGTGCGAGACAAGCACAATGGCTCCGGAATACCCTTTTAAAAAGTTTTCTAACCAAATAATAGATTCGATATCTAAGTGGTTTGTTGGCTCATCGAGCAATAGGATATCGTTGTCTTGTAATAGTAATTTTGCGAGTTCAATACGCATTCTCCAACCACCAGAAAAGGTATCTGTGAGTTTGTCAAAATCTTCGCGTTGAAAACCTAAACCTTGTAATATTTTTTCCGTATCTCCTTGGTAATTATATCCCCCTAACAATTCATAACGCTCTGTTAGGTCCGTTAAATCAACAATTAATTGACTGTATGCTTCACTTTCATAGTCTGTTCTTGTAGCCAATTGGTTGTTGATACCCTCTAGCTTTAGCTCAATTTCTTTAATTTCTTCAAAGGCTTGATAGGCTTCTTCTAAAATGGTCCTTCCTTCCACAAAATCGATGTCTTGACGCAAGAACCCTATCCGTACATCTTTATCAAAAGCCATGGTTCCTCCACTCGTTTCAATGTCTTTAGATAAGACTTTTAACAGCGTAGATTTCCCTGCTCCATTTTTTCCAATCAACCCTACTCTATCCCCTTTATTTAATTTAAAAGTAATTCCAGAAAACAAATCTGACCCCATAAAAGAGACCGATAAATTATGTACGTTAAGCATCTATTTTTCGTAATTTTGTATTTGCAAATCTACATTAAATAATTCATCTAATAATGGTTAAAAAAGGCACAAAAAGCTATAGTGTATTTCACAATAAATGTCCGAAATGTCATGAAGGAGATTTTTTCAAATACGGCTATACCTATGTGCCAAGCAAAGTGACTAAGCTCCATGACAATTGTCCGAAATGCGACCTAAAATACATGCTAGAACCTTCGTTTTTTTATGGAGCTATGTATGTGGGTTATGCCATTACCGTAGCGACGTGTATCGCAACATTTTTAATTGCAACACTGCTGTTTGATCTTAAACTTTTAGCTTCTTTTGCGGTGATTATGGCAGTCTCTTTCGTATTGATGCCCTTCAATTTAAGATTGTCGAGAATTCTTTGGATCAATATGTTCGTTTCTTTTGATACAGGGTTGGAGCAGCAAGACTAAGCAAACCTTCGAATGTCTATTTCTTGAGCTAATGCCTCTCCATATTCTACATGATTAAACAGACTTTTAGCCATGGTTGGAGCAATCATTACTCCACGGGTACCTAAGCCATTTAAGAGCAGTAATTGCTTGTGTTCTTGATGCACACCAACAAGAGGTCTTCTACCCGCCACTGTGGGCCTAATGCCTGCAGATTGCTTTACAATGCTGTAGGGAATGTCTAGTATTTTGTCCAATTTCTCTACCAACTCCTCCCGTCCTTCTTTGGTAGATTCTGATGTTTTGTCTGCCCAATTAAAAGTCGCTCCTACTTTGAACAAATTAGCACCTAGAGGCAGCACAAAAAGGCTCGATTTCAATAAAAAATCAATATGTAGGTCAGGTGCATGTATGGTGATTACTTCTCCTTTGGTACCATTCAAAGGTAGGTGCTTAAAAAAAGGGTTCTTCTTGATTCCAAAGCCTTCACAAAACACAATTTTAGAGGCAGTGATGTCTTTATAAGTCAAGCCCTGATTATCGAGGACTACTTCTTCATATATCAATTTTTCAAAACGAATACAGTCCTGTTCTTCAAGATAGGTTCGGTATGCAGTTACCAATTTTTCTGTATCAACTCTCCCTGCTTGTTGTACATTACCAAAAGAAAAGTTGGCAATGACACCGGGATAACTTTTCTGATCTAAAACAGGACTTAAATAATCGACAAGCTTCGGTTTATCACATGCTTCAAACCACATATTTTGATCTTCGATTGACTTGAATACTTTTTTGATGACGAACTTTTCATCGATTCGGATTTGTAGTTTCTCTTCAATTCTTTTATATAAAGGCAGTGCTATTTCCAATTGTTCTTTGGCATTCCAAACCGGTGTATATCTTTTTAAAATGGCGGGATTGTACACCCCTCCTGCCACTAGTGAAGAGGTTTGAGAAGCGTCTTCAAAAACAATAAAGGTTTTGTTTGCAGCGAGAAGCTCTTCAACAAATGCCAAGCCAGCTAGGCCCAAACCAACAACAATATAATCTACTTTCATAGCACAAAAATACGCTATTAAAACAAAAAGCGTCCTGAAATTCAGGACGCTTTTTAACATGTTTTATATAGATACTAGTAATTCCACATATCTATTTCTCTATTTCTAATGTTTTCCTTAATCTTATCTGCTTCGAGCAATTGAAATAAGGAGTTTCCTCTCACATAATCAGAAATCTTCCGGTTGTCATAGAGGTTCTCTGTTCTTACCACAAAGGCTGCAAACCTTCGTGCATTTAACAAATGGTCAAAGGAAATAGGATGTGATGAATTTTTTGGATTGAATACTTTAGCATCGTGCAATACATCTCTTGCAGAGGGATAAAAAATCCAAAATAACTCATATAAGTTATCAGCATCATCAATTTCTGCAACACCGAGTGTTTTTACATCAGGACCCAATGGTGCAATTGCCAATAATCTATATTTCAACTCGCCTTGTCTCTTATCAAAATACCACATGCCTTTAATTTTAAAAGCGGTAATATCTTGTGTACTAATTCTAAAGGTATCAATATTCGATCCTTCCTGACGCACATTGATAAGCATGTTAGAAATTTCCTGTCTTGTTACTTTTCCATTAAAGAAAGAGTCAGCATACGCTTCTTTAATCTTTCCTGTTTTGACTCCTTTGTACAAAGTATCGAATAAAGAACGACGATTGTTCGAAATATTCATAGTATCTATAGGGAAGTAATAGGGCAGGTTAATTTTTTGATTTAAATCAATCACTTCCCAAACTACTTTAGACCACAACACATCTCGCTCATCAATATAGCCATAGGCCAATGGAGCATCGTTATGAGCTATTAGCTGCTCTTTCGTCTTTTTACCAATCTGATCTACACTTTTAGCGTTTAGCAAATTGACCTGTGCACTTACAACCCCTGACGTTATAAACAGGAGAAAAACGATGAAATAACATTTCTTATACATACTATTCA
This sequence comes from Polaribacter sp., assembly GCA_042094215.1. Classification (GTDB taxonomy): domain Bacteria; phylum Bacteroidota; class Bacteroidia; order Flavobacteriales; family Flavobacteriaceae; genus Polaribacter. The sequence continues at coordinate 4,293 of JBELDQ010000040.1, forward strand.
ATTAATCTTAATTAGACACCTCTATAATTACTGGCAACACTTTATTAAGTGTGTAAGAGGTATTGTTTTCAATAACAGCTTTGATATCATAGATGGTGATCTGATCTCTTCTACGCGCTTTAGACAACACTCTTTTTGCTGCAGCATTAAACGATGTTCCATTCACAGTTACCGCCAATTGACCTGGTACTTTTACTGTAAACTTGGTTACTTTTAATTTTAAATCAAAGACAAAATCTGGCAATCCAGCACTAATCGTAGCTCTCGCAATGCTTGACTTTGGCATTTTTACCACTCCAAATTCTCCTCTTGCCATTCCCATAGCTGCAGGAATATCTTTAACTCTAAATTTCTTTGGTGAATTTACTTTATCTCCACTACTCAGAGTTGCACTTACATTTACCGTTACTTCCGGAGCTTTTCCTGGCTTGATAATATAACTTGTTCCTTTCTTTACTATTTGACCTCCTTTAGCCGAAACTTTAATGTTGTTATTACTAACACCTGGCAAAGAAACTGAAACCGGATTTTCAACACCACGATAAACCACATTCATTGCATCTGCAGAAATCACTGCATCATTTGGCTTTGGAATCACTGTATATGACCCATCAAAAGGAACATCTATAGGCTCACCATCTTGTGTAAAGGTAATACTTCCTTTTAGTGGATTATCTCCCAGTCTAGAGGCATTAAAGTCAAGAACAACCTGCCCATCTTTGATATTCTTATAGCTACGTCCATTAAGTGTTACTTTATCAGGAGTTAACCCTTTGTCATACCTTCCAAGAACCACAACACCTTGCACTTTTTCACCAACATAATACGCTGATTTCTTCAACGATACGATTCCCTCATAATTGTTCAACGAAACCTCATCCTCTAATTTACCACCAAGCAAAGATGTCAAAATATCACTCTCTGTATTTTTGATATTAGACTGCATCTGTGTTAAGTTCGCTACTGAAGCGATTAAAGGAAACCCTTCATATCTGTATTTTAACCAAGGTATTTTTTTACCATCCTTGTCGGTTTGCTCGTCTGTATTAAATCTTCTATTTACAGCAGATTTTAATGCTGAATTGTCTCCTAAAGAAGCGATAATACCTTCTCTAAAACTTGCTATTTTTGCTAAAAAGTCGTTTCCTTTGTCTGTATAGGTATCGCCTTTAAAGAAATAGGTGTCTAAAAAATCTGTTTTATCCATAGATTGATAGTCTTTGCTATCTTCTACAGTTGCGGTCATTTCGCTTTTTAAATTATCTAAATAGCTATAAAAACCATCCGACAATTCTTTTATTTTTAACGCTTCTGTATTTAAGGCTCCATACTCTGCTGGCTGGTCCGTTGCTTTAGAACTTAAACTTGCATAAGCAGCAGCATTTTTCTTTGTTGTTGTTGCGTTATTTTCTTCAATTCCTGCATTCATAAATCCGAATGCTGATAAGACCTCCTTACTCATATTCATTGCAAGCATTGCAATAAATACAAGATACATCAAGTTGATCATTTTTTGTCTTGGGGACATTTTTCCTCCTGCCATATCTAATTAGTTTTTTTAGTTATAATGAATACTAATTATTTACTTGACATTGCAGAAAGCATTCCACCATAAACGCCATTAAGCGAAGACATATTTTCGGCCAATGTTTCCATTTGCTCTTTTAATTTTTCAGAATTCTCAGCTAAAGAACTGTTCAACGCTGTTTGTTTGTTTGCATTTTCCATTTGCACTTGGTACAATCCATTTAAAGATTCCATTTGCGTTGATGCCAATGACATTTGCTCATTGTAACTATTTGTTGATGCGATAGTTTCTGAAGCTGATGACAAACCTTGTGCTGCTCCTTGAAAATTCTTTATACTATCTCCTAGGCTTGCAATTAGTGCGCTATCTACTTCTGCTTCTTTTAGCATGCTATCTAATTTTTGAGACAACATTCCGTTTGCTCCTGAAGCTTCATCATTTGCATCTCCTAGTTCAGGATACACTTTTGTCCAATCTAAGTCTTCATCAACCGGTTCAAATGCAGAAATAATAAAAACCAATGCTTCTACTACCAAACCAAGTGTTAACATAACACCACCAGTAAGTGGTCCTATCGAGATATGTTGAATTTTAAAAAGTGCTCCAAGAATTACGATAGCGGCTCCAAGACCGTATACCATATTCATAATTTTTTTACTTTTCTTTGATTGTGACATAATTTTAAATTTTTATTTAAGGGGGTTAATTAATTTTTAGTTCAATGGTTTACCGTGAATTTTACCAAGATAGTTTTGTACTGTTCTGAAGCCAATATAACTTCTCGCAGTATCTGCATACTCATAATCTCTAGATCCTACCTCTAAGAAATAGGCAACATCTTTCCAAGATCCGCCACGGATAATTTTTCTTTTATTATTTCTATCTTCTACATTTGGATTCATCGTAGAGCCCATGTAATACGAGGATATATTGTAGGAAGAGTTTGTCCATTCGGCTACATTACCAGCCATATTATACAAACCGTAATCATTTGCATTGAAAGATTTCCCTTCCATGGTGTACAGAGCTCCATCTACAGCATAGTTTCCTCTCACAGGTTTAAAGTTTGCCAAAAAGCAACCTCTGTCACTGGTGGTATTTGGACCTCCCCAAGGATATTTTGCGAAATCTAAACCGCCACGTGCAGCATATTCCCATTCTGCTTCAGTAGGCAATCTAAAGCTTGGCACTGCAACCGTATTTTTTCTTGCTCTGAGGTAATCATTCTTATTTTTTGTTCTCCAATTACAAAAAGCTTCTGCTTGATACCAATTAACCCCCACAACAGGGTAATCACCGTAGGCTTGGTGGTAAAAATAATCTTGATGCATAGGATCGTTATACGAGTAATTAAAGTCTTTTACCCAAACTGTTGTATCTGGATATATATTGATCATCTCTGTTCTCAAGAAATCTCTTCGATCTCCTCCTTTTCTTACCGCCGCTCCTTTGTCAAACCAAGAATATCGATAATTTAAAAACTTCGTATTGAAACTTCTATTCCCATCAACTGCTTCATCTTTTTTTATGTATACAGAATCCATTACTTCAACATAATGCACATCTGGATATTCATTTCTATCCCAAATAATATCAATATTTTTTCTCAACGGTCGCAAAGAATCTAGACCTCCTCCGATATCATAGTAATTTTCTAACATGTATTTATGATAGGGACTTGCATCTGTTGTATCAACAACAGCAAACGCAAAATCATGAATCCCTCCAGATAAGGGTGTCCCGTCTGGATTTCCATCAGAAAGCAAATTCACTTCAGCAGCCTTATAGGCTAATTTTGTTCTTATTACAGAATCTTTTACATACGAAACAAACTGCTTATACTCGCTGTTAGTAACTTCGGTCTCATCCATATAGTAAGGGCGTACAGTAACTGTTCTGGTTGGTGCACTCATGGTCCCCACGATGTCCTCATCTTGCTTCCCCATAGTAAAAGATCCCCCTGGAATTAACGTCATCCCTGTTGGCTTTTCTGCAAACCATTTTCTCTTAGAACGAACACCAGTCAATTCTCCTCTATCATTAGAACCACAGCTATTAAGCATAGTTACTATAAGTGCAAATAATGCTACTCTCTTCATATATATTGTTTCTTTCTACAAAAAGTTCGTAAACCTATTCTTTTTTTTCATTAAAACCAATCGTTTTTACGACTTTAAATATGATATTTCTATTAAATTATTTTTTCACATCAATTTCCTTTGAGCTTTATACCATCGCTCTGGAATTCTCTGTGCTGTAGCTTCCATATAGTCTTGGTATGTACAAGGTATTAACGCATGTCTTTTGTATTTAGTATTTGTCAATATATTTATCTCCATCCACCATCTTCCGCTCTTATCGCTTTTATAGAAATTTATTGGATCATCATTTTCAACAAGAACAATAAATTTTTGATACGATTCTTTTGTGCTAAATGGATAATCTTTTGCTCTAAAATTAACTCCTTCAACAAAATACCAAATTACTTGTGCTATAAGATGTGCGGTTTGCTTGTTCACATCATATTTTGGATTGTACTCATACACACCAAATGAAGTAACTTTATCGCTGATCCCTGCATACCTAGCAATAGCACAAACCTCTTCTCCGTAAAAACCATTTGGAGAACAATTGTTATTCCCAGGAGCATCACTTTGTCTAATAGCTCCAATATCTAAGCTCACCATATCTGCATCTCGCAAGATGGGTTCTACTTTTGTCAAATCTTTTACCTCTCCCAAACGAAAAGCATCAAAAAACAGACTATTAAGCAAGTCTAATTCTTCTTGAGAATTGTAATAGGTCTGATAACCAATATTGCTGAAATTAAATAAATTATTGGGCTGATCCATTACAATCTTACTTAAATAGGAACGAGAATTCAATGCATCTTCTGTAGTGCCAATATCAAATTTACTATCTACAGCAACTATGTTTACACTTTGCTCTAAAGCATCGTAGGCTCTATAATTTGCATAGCTAATATCTTGACTACCACCAATGACAATTGGAATGATATTGTTTTTAAGCAAGTAGGAGACTAGAGTTGTTACTGCAAAATAAGTGTCTTCGCAGGTATTTCCCTTCTGAATATCTCCAAGATCTGCAATATTTGTATGCCAGTTTCCAGGAAATAACTGATACAAATGGGTACGAATGGCATCTAAATTTTCGCCGCAACCCATATTATCTTCTGCATTCCTATCTTCTAAAACACCAAAAACAGCAATTTGAACATCTTGTAATTCAGGAAAACCATGCTTGACTGTGTGTACTGCAATACTTCGACCTAAACTTTGTGGAGCTTGCAGCACTAAATGCGCAATAATCGAGTCTTTGATTGGGGTTAAAAAATCAAAATCCATGTACTTTTTCTTAGCTTATGATACGAATAGGCAATGTAAGGAATTGCTATTTCTTTTTTGTTGTTTTTTTACGCGTAACTTTTTTCTTCGGAGCCTTTTTCTTGGGTGCTTTTGCAGCGATGATTTGTTCTACTTCCTCCAATGTCAATTCTTTTGCATTGGTTGTTTTTGGCATCTCAATTTTAATTTTTCCTTTCAAAATATTAAACCTTCCCCAACGTGCTTTTTCAACACGGATTCCAGCCTCTTCCCAATTGTGAATGACCTTTTCTATTTCTTTACGTTTCTTATCTTCTATAAGTTCTACAATATCATCATATGAAAGGGTATCATAATCGTATTTCTTATTAACATTGATAAACATTCCATTCCATTTGATAAAAGGACCAAAACGCCCTACCCCCTTTTGCACAGGTAAGTTTTCGTATTCTGCTATTGGAGCATCTGCTTTTTGCTTGGCTATAATGAGCGTTGTTGCTCTTTCTAAATCAACCTCCATAGGATTTTCACCTTTCTCTAAAGAAACATACATCGCTCCAAACTTAATATAAGGACCAAATCTTCCATTAGAAACAATCACTTCCTCTGCTTCGTAGGTCCCTAAATTTTTAGGTAACAAAAACAAATCCAATGCTTCCTCTAAGGTTATTGTACCTAGATTTTGTTCTCTTTGCAAGCTTGCAAATAATTTCTCTTCATCATCGCGATCACCTATTTGCGCCATGGCTCCAAATTTCCCAAGACGCACCAAAACGGTCTTCCCTGTCTCTGGGTGCTTTCCTAAAACGCGCTCTCCACTTTCTCTTTCTGCATTTTCAGAAACAAAAGTTACTGTTGGATGAAATTCATTGTAAAAACCTTTAATCATCTCAATCCAATCTTCTGCTCCTTCAGAAATATCATCAAAAGAAGATTCTACCTTTGCAGTAAAACCGAAATCTAAAATATTCGAAAAATTAGCTACTAAAAAATCCGTAACAATATTTCCAATGTCGGTAGGAATCAACTTCCCTTTATCTGAGCCTGTTTTTTCAGATAAAGACTTACTCACCACGGTTCCTGCTCTTAATTGGAATTGCTCATAATTTCTCTCAACCCCCTCTGTTTCTCCTTTTTCCACATACCCTCTTCGTTGCACCGTAGAGATTGTTGGTGCATATGTAGAAGGCCTTCCAATACCTAATTCCTCTAATTTTTTAACTAGCGAGGCCTCTGTAAATCGATATGGCGGACTTGTAAAACGTTGTGTTGCCGTCATAACCTCATAAGACAAACCTTCCCCGATCTGAAGGTTAGGTAGCATACCTGCTTGCTCTTCATCATCATTATCGACTCCTTCTAAATAAACCTTTAAAAACCCGTCGAACTGAATCATTTCTCCGTTTGCCGTAAAAATTTTATCATTTTTAGTATTGGCAACTTTTACATTGGTTCGCTCTAATTGAGCATCGCTCATTTGAGAAGCAACCGTTCTTTTCCAAATTAAATCATACAAACGGTCCTGATCATATTCTACATGCACAGAGTGACGCTTCATTTCTGTTGGTCTAATGGCCTCATGTGCTTCTTGAGCGCCTTTATTTTTGGTCTTAAAAACTCTTGGATGGCTATATACTGCGCCATAACTCGCTGTAATTTCCTCTTGAGCTGCGGCTCTTGCATCTTCTGATAAATTTAAACTATCAGTTCTCATATAGGTAATCAAACCAGCCTCATACAACCGCTGAGCAACTTGCATTGTTTTCCCAACAGGAAATCCTAATTTCCTTGATGCCTCTTGCTGTAATGTGGAGGTTGTAAATGGTGCTGCTGGTGATTTTTTAGCTGGTTTTTTCTGTAAATCTGCAATACTAAAGTCAGCTGCCGCGCATGATTTCAGAAATTGCTCTGCCGCTTCTCTCGTCTCAAAACTCTTTGGTATCGCAGCCTTAAATGTTTTGCTTTGTGAATTTGAAAACTGAGCAACAACCTTGTAACTTGCCGTTGTTTTAAATCCCTGAATACTTCGTTCTCTTTCTACAAGCAAACGAACAGCAACAGATTGTACTCTACCTGCAGACAACCCTCCTTTTACTTTTCTCCACAATACCGGAGACAACTCGTAACCAACTAGCCGATCCAACACCCTTCGAGCTTGTTGGGCATTGACCATGTTGTAGTTGATATCTCTTGGATTGTCTACAGCTTTTAATATGGCCTTCTTTGTAATCTCATGAAAAACAATACGTTTTGTATTTTCTTCGGTTAACTTTAACTGTTCTTTTAAGTGCCATGCAATCGCTTCTCCTTCTCGATCTTCATCACTTGCTAACCAAACAACATCTGCCTTTTTAGCAAGGGTTTTCAACTTCTTTACCACTGCCTTCTTATCATCAGAAACAATGTAATCTGGCATGAAATTACCATCTACATCAATTCCTAATTCTTTGGAGGGTAAATCTGCTATATGTCCAAAACTAGACTCTACTTGAAAATCTTTTCCAAGAAATTTCTCTATTGTCTTTGCTTTTGCTGGTGACTCTACTATTACTAAATTCTTTGCCATAAATCTTCTCGATTGAACTCGTTACACCTCATTTCTATAAGGTAATTCCCGACTGCAAAAGTAGGAAGTTTTTTTTTATTTCAAATTCTTCAATAGAATTTAGCAGTAATTACAAGAGATATAGCACGTTAAATTTCTGCCAATCTGTCACAAAATACAGAATTTGGTTGTATATTTGCCCCAGATTTTGAATGGAAATATGGAACACATTGAGAAGGTTATAGATGAAGATTTACAAGGAAAAGCTCTTGTAAAAGAAAACAACCCAAAAAACAGAAAAAAGCTTTTTATTGAGAGCTATGGCTGTCAAATGAATATGAATGACAGCGAAATTGTCGCATCAATACTTGCAGAAGAAGGCTTTAACACCACGCAACTCCTTGAAGAAGCAGATTTAGTTTTAGTCAATACATGTTCTATTCGAGAAAAAGCAGAATTGACAGTTCGAAAACGTTTAGAAAAATACAATGCGGTAAAAAAGAGCAATCCAAAAATGAAAGTTGGTGTTTTGGGCTGCATGGCAGAGCGACTGAAAGAAAAGTTTTTAGAGGAAGAGAAAATTGTTGATTTAGTTGTTGGTCCAGACGCATACAGAGATTTACCAAATCTACTTGAAGAAATAGATGCGGGTAGAGATGCTGTAAATGTCATCTTATCTAAAGATGAAACGTATGGAGATGTATCTCCAGTTCGTCTAAACAATAATGGTGTTTCTGCATTTGTATCCATTACTCGCGGTTGTGACAATATGTGTACTTTCTGTGTAGTTCCTTTTACGAGAGGAAGAGAACGTAGTAGAGACCCTAAAAGTATCTTGGAGGAAATACAAAGCATGCACGACCAGAATTATAAAGAGATCACATTACTTGGTCAAAATGTAGATAGCTATTTATGGTATGGTGGTGGCTTAAAGAAAAATTTCAAAAAAGCATCTGATATCGCCAAAGCAACGGCTGTAGATTTTGCACAGCTATTAGACATGGCAGCCATTCGTTTTCCTAAAATGCGTTTTCGTTTTTCTACTTCAAATCCGCAAGACATGAGTCTAGATGTGATTCATGTAATGGCAAAGCACCGAAATATTTGCAAATACCTGCACCTACCTGTTCAAAGTGGAAGCACGCGTATGTTAAAAGCGATGAACAGACA
>JBELDQ010000041.1:0-3013 GCA_042094215.1 Polaribacter sp.
CACCGAATTTCAGTTATATTTGCACCTATGAATGACAATTTAAATCCTGAAAACTCAAATCTATCGAATGAAGATATGGACGTTGAAAAAAAATTACGTCCATTAGCATTTGATGATTTTACAGGTCAAGACCAAGCCATTGAAAACTTGAAAATATTTGTTCAAGCGGCAAACCAAAGAGAGGAGGCCTTAGATCATACCCTCTTCCATGGACCTCCCGGACTTGGTAAGACCACCTTAGCACATATATTGGCTAATGAGTTACAGGTAGGTATTAAAGTAACTTCAGGTCCCGTGTTAGACAAACCTGGAGATCTTGCAGGTCTGTTAACAAACTTAGACGAGCGAGATGTGTTGTTTATTGATGAGATTCACCGATTAAGCCCAATCGTTGAAGAATATTTGTATTCTGCAATGGAAGATTATAAGATCGATATCATGATCGAATCTGGTCCCAATGCGAGAACAGTGCAAATCAATCTAGAGCCTTTTACATTAATTGGAGCAACCACACGATCAGGGTTGCTAACCTCTCCAATGCGTGCTCGTTTTGGTATAAGTAGTCGATTGAATTATTATAAAAAAGAACTGTTAACTACGATTATACAAAGAAGTGCACAGATTTTAAAAGTACCAATTTCTATGGAAGCTGCTATTGAAATTGCAGGTAGAAGCAGAGGGACACCAAGAATTGCAAATGCGTTGCTGCGTAGAGTGCGTGATTTTGCACAAATTAAAGGAACAGGAAGCATTACCATTGAAATTGCTCAGTATGCTTTACAGGCCTTACGTGTAGATGCGCATGGCTTGGATGAAATGGATACCAAAATCTTAAACACCCTTATAGACAAGTTCAAAGGCGGCCCGGTAGGGATTTCTACATTGGCAACTGCTGTTGGTGAGAATCCCGAAACGATTGAAGAAGTATACGAACCTTTTTTGATACAGGAAGGCTTTATTATGAGAACACCTCGAGGAAGAGAAGTTACAGAAGCAGCCTATAACCATTTGGGAAAAGAAAAAGGCTTGAATCAAGGCGCGTTATTTTAAGATGAATATAAAGAAAATACTTCCTATTCTATCGTGGTTACCGAACTACACAAGGTCGCAATTTCGTGGCGATTTGGTAGCGGGTATGACTGTAGGAATTATTTTAATACCGCAAGGAATTGCCTATGCGCTTATTGCTGGGCTACCGCCAATTTATGGCTTATATACAGCGCTAGTTCCACAGGTGATGTATGCCATTTTTGGCTCTTCAAGACAAGTGGCAATTGGACCGGTTGCAATGGATTCTTTAATTGTAGCTGCCGGGGTATCAACACTTGCGCTTACAGGAACAGATAGCTATATTGAAATTGCTATTTTATTGGCATTGATGGTAGGTGCAATACAGCTACTCATGGGTGTATTTCGTCTTGGTTTTATTGTCAATTTTCTATCAAAACCAGTGATTTCTGGTTTTACTTCTGCTGCCGCATTGATTATTGGTGTCAATCAATTTAGAAATTTGTTGGGGGTAGACTTCACCAGAAGCAACCAAATTCAAGAGGTACTTGCATCAATTTGGAAGGAGTACAATGAGGTAGACTTACCAACAACCCTTATAGGTTTTTCTGCAATTCTGATGATTGTGCTATTGAGAAAGATCAATAAAAAAATCCCGAATGCTCTTATTGTTGTATTAGTAGGTATTCTGGTGGTCAAATACTTTAAAGGTCCATTTGAGGGGGTTGCTATTATTCAAGAAATTCCTTCGGGGTTGCCTTCTTTTGGAGTACCAGAAATAGATATCAGCCAATTGAAAGAATTATTGCCCATTGCACTTACACTAGTACTTGTTGGGTTTTTAGAAACGATTTCTATTGGAAAGTCATTAGAGTCGAAACAAGATGAATATAGAATTCGACCAAACCAAGAATTGATTGCCTTGGGAATTGGAAATATGATGGGGTCTTTTTTCAAGGCATATCCATCTACTTCTAGTTTTTCTCGTTCAGCAATTAACCAAGAATCTGGCGCTACTACAGGTATGGCAGCATTGGTTTCTGTGGCCATGGTACTTGTAACATTACTTTTTTTAACCCCTGTTTTTTATTATTTGCCAAAGGCCGTTTTAGCGGCAATTATTATTGTCTCTGTTTTCGGACTTGTGAATGTGAAAGATTCAGTAGCGTTATGGAAATCGAATAACTTAGATTTTTGGTTGCTCTTTACTACCTTTTTATCAACCTTATTTTTAGGAATTGAATACGGTATTTTAGCCGGTGTTGGATTGTCAATAATTGTGTTGATTTTTAGAACGTCGAAACCTTATATAGCAGTGCTCGGTGCAGTTCCAGATTCAGATTTTTACAAGAATAGTGAGCGCTTTAAAAATGTGGTTATTGAGGATGATGTGTTAGTCATTCGTTTTGATGCCCAGTTATTTTTTGCCAATGCAAGTTATTTTAGAGACAATGTAGATCTTTTGGCAGCTAAAAAAGGGGAGGCGTTGAAGCTCATCGTAATTGATGCAGAGAGCATCAATAGGGTAGACAGCACAGGAGCAGATATGTTATTAGATCGAATTAATTATTATAAGAAAAAGGGTGTTATCTTTTACCTTGCAGGAGTGAAAGGCCCAGTTAGAGATAGCTTATTTAAAGCAGGAATATTAAATAGTATTGATATCAATCACTTTTTTATGAATATTTACACCGCTGTAAAATTTTATAAAACAGGAGATCGAGAACATCAAAAAAAGTATGCAGAATACATTCACCATACTTACAAATAAAAGAGATTGAAAATTTATGAGAGTTGAACAAATTTATACAGGATGTTTAGCACAAGGAGCCTATTATATAGAAAGTAATGGAGAGGCAGCCATTATAGATCCACTAAGAGAGGTGACTCCTTATTTGGAAAGAGCTGCAAAAGACAATGCAAAAATCACCTATATATTTGAAACGCATTTCCATGCAGATTTTGTGAGTGGCCATGTGACCTTAGCAAATACAACGGGAGCAAC
>JBELDQ010000041.1:3113-4398 GCA_042094215.1 Polaribacter sp.
AGAAAATAAGGTTCCTGTATTTGATATTCGTAAACCGGGTGAATATGCCAATGAACATCTTGTAGATGTACCGAGTGCACCCTTAGACTATTTAAATAGTCATCTAAAAGACTTTCCCGTAGATGAAGATTTTTATTTGCACTGTGCAGGTGGGTATCGTTCGGTAATAGCTTCGTCTATTTTGAAGGCAAGAGGAATTCACAATGTGATTGACGTTGCAGGGGGCTATGGTGCCATTAAGCATACTGATATTCCAAGAACAACAGTAAGTGTATGTCCGTCAACCTTAAAATAGCGGTATGAGAATAGCAATTATTGGTTTGATCGTGATGGGTTTTATTTCTTGCAAAGCACAAGAAAAGAACTCCGATCAGGTGGTGCATCTTGATGTTGTGACGTTTAGTAAGATGCTCAACGAGAAAGACATTCAATTGATTGATGTGCGAACTCCAACAGAATATGTAAATGGTCATGTAAAAGACGCAAAACTAATTGATTATAAAGCCGGAGATTTTAAAAGTAAGGCTTTTGAAGGGTTGGATAGCGAGAAGCCTGTATTGCTCTATTGCGCCTCGGGAAGAAGAAGTGCAAGAGCAGCCAAAATGTATGTCGATGCAGGATTTAAAAAAGTGTATAATTTAGTAGGTGGTTTTCGAGCTTGGAAAGCTGAAAATTTAAAAACAATAGAGTAATGGAAACAATTATTTATATAGAGAATTTAAAATGTGGTGGATGTGCTGCTACGATAAGAAAAGGAGTTTTAGCTGTTGATGGTGTTCAAGAAATACAAATAGATGTAGCGGAATCCATGGTTTCGGTAACAGCAGCAAACAAGGTGATTCCTGCGGTGAAAGAAAAACTCTCGAAGATGGGGTATCCTGAAGTGGGCAATGCCAACACATTGTTACACAAGGCAAAATCGTATGTGAGTTGTGCCACAGGAAAAATGAGTTCTGAGGGGTAACTTTTTGGGAATAAACATTACAAACGATTGATCAATGAAAAACTATATTTTTATTTTACCATTATTGTTAGTATCGCTGTCTTTCAATGCGTGCAAGATTGGAAAAGAGAAGTTCAATGAGACTGCTTATTTTGGAGAGAAGCCACCTAGCTTAGTTCCACAACTTTTTGCACCTGAAATAGTATCTCCCGAAGGACTTTTTGAAGGGGGGACGTTTTCTATGGATATGTAGGAGTTCTATTTCTCTAGAAAGAATGGAAAGTATAAGGAACGCACATTTTTTGTTATCCGATATGAAAATAATACATGGGGAAATGAATC
>JBELDQ010000041.1:4498-12854 GCA_042094215.1 Polaribacter sp.
GGCAAATATGAAAACCCAGTAAAACTGAATACTGAAATTAATACAGGAGAATACATTGCTCATCCTTACGTTGCTCCAGATGAATCTTATTTAATGTGGGATGTTGAACGAAAAGACGGCTATGGACAATCAGATATTTATATAAGTTTTAGACTAAAAGATGGGTCTTGGTTGACACCCATAAATATGGGCTCAATAATAAACACAGAACTCCAAGAGAGTTCTCCATCTGTAACACCTGATGGAAAGTATCTGTTTTTTACAAGAGGTGAATGGAAAACAAAAGATGATGGAAGTAGCTATTTCGTAGGAAAAAATTATTGGGTGGATGCTCAAGTTATAGAGAATCTAAAACCGAAAGACAATTAATAAAGAGGAACAGCTAAGAATTGAAAAGAGAAATAACGAAGAAACATTTGTTGATAAATCACATAGTTCATTGTGATTTCTTTCGAAACCAACGGTAAATGATTTTTATAAAGTTGTTGCTTTATTTAAAAATCAATATTTTTAAAATCGCAACGAACCATGCACAGAAAGATGTACTCTATTAAAAAAGCCGATGCATATGCATCGGCTTTTTTGTTTTTTTAGAGCGTTCTTCACTTTAGAATTTCAAGGTTACTCCAACTAAGAAGTTACGTGTTGCTTGCGGATAGTATCCAGCACCATCTAACGTGGTTGTTTCTGTTGCTGAAGACCAAGTATCGTCATAAGTATAATAAAATCCTCTGTCTACATATTCTTTATTGAACAGATTATTGATCAGTCCTGTAAAGACTACTTCTTTAAAAATACGTTTTGGCTGTATGGTATAGCTAAAGTTCAAGTCAGAGGTAAAATAGCTCTCAAGAACATCGTTGTCTGAAACAACACTGCTTAAGTTACTCATGTATTGTTTTCCTACATATTTTGACAAGAATGAAAATTGTATGCGTTCAGTAGGAGAAAATACAAGTGCATTTCCTGCAATTACTGATGGAGAAAATGAAATATGTGTATCTCCTAATTGGGTGAGTGTTCCATTGATAGCAGAGACAAAGTCGGTATTCTTGTTATCACTTAGTGCAAGATTAGGTCGGATGCTAAATTGATTTGATAGTTGTATATCTGCATCAATTTCCAACCCTAAGCGATAGCTAGCACCACTTGTTGCTCTAACAGGTGCCCCCACATCATCGATAGCACCAGTCAAGACCAACTGATTCTTATAACGCATATAGAACAGGTTGGTATTTAAGGTAATCGATTCGTTTTTTAAACGCCATCCAAGTTCATAATCATTTAGATTCTCGTGTGTTTTAATGCCGTTTTCAAAATCGTTTCTGTTAGGCTCTTTATTGGCAACAGCAAAAGAAAAATATAGGTGTTGTTTGTTGTTAAGTGTATAGGTTGCTCCAAACTTAGGATTGAAAAAGCTAAAGGTTTCATCTACATCTAGCGGAACTCTGTCAGAGGTTAGTCCGTTGGTTGTGTATCCAACTTTTCTGAATTGAAGATCGGCATAAGCGGTTAGCTTGTCTGCGAGTGTAAAGGTTGCCTTTGAGAATATACTAAAGTCATTTTTAGAAGCAGTGCTCTCATAATAACGGTCTCTAATCATTGTCGATACTGCTAGGTTTTCACCCCAAATCACTTCTCCAAAATGATCGTTTTTATAGTTGCTGTATGAAAATCCAGAAATTACTTCGAGTGCTTCCTTTGTATAGGTGGCATTGAAATTGGCAACATAAAATTTGTTGTCTAACCAACGTCTTACAATAACATCACTTCCATCGACAATGAGGTTGTTATAATCAGCGGCATCTCTTTCGTCTTTAAACTGCTCAAAATATCCTTGTCCTTTTGTGTAATTTAAACCAATATTGGTCGCCCAATTTGCAGTTAATTTTTCATTCCAATGCAATTGGTAGTGATCTTGCTGATAGTTGTCTATCTCATTTTCGTAGGTGTATGGATTCTGTCTTCTGTCTTCCTTCAATTGTTCAGCGTCAATACCATACCATGCTTGGTATGTTTTTTCTTTTCCTCCAAATGTAATTGCCTTAATCAATGTATTGTCATCAACATAAGAAGCTTGTAAAAAGTATGATTTTAAATCTGAGTAAGCTCTATCGATATATCCATCTGAATAAATTTTAGACAAACGTCCAGCGATTTCTATATGGTCATTGATTTTACCTGTACTGAATTTTACGGTGTGTTTTTTTGTATTGTAGGATCCAAATGAATTTGAGATTTCTCCATAAGCGTCTTCAGAAATGGCATCGGTTAAGATGTTTAAACTTGCTCCAAAAGCACCCGTTCCATTGGTAGAGGTTCCAACACCTCTTTGTAGCTGAAGGTTTTCTGTAGACGAGGCAAAATCACTAATGTTCACCCAAAAAGTTCCTTGACTTTCCGCATCGTTGTATGGAATACCGTTAATGGTTACGTTTACTCGCTCGGCATTTGAACCTCTTACATTGATGTAGGTATATCCAATACCTGCTCCTGCATCTGAAGAACTTACTACAGAAGGAAGGTAGTTTAGAAGTGCAGGAATGTCTTGCCCTAAATTACGCTTGGCAATTTCTTTCTTAGAGAGGTTGCTGTGGGTCACAGGTGCGTTTTCTTTTACACGAACTGCGGCTACCAATACTTCATCTAAGACATTGCTTTCTGGTTGTAAGTTAAAGTTGATAACAACATTTTGATTTGTTACTGATACTGTTTTATAGGCTGTTGCATAGCCAATAAAACGTGCTTCTATGGTGTAGTTTCCCGCTGCAACAGAGAGCTGAAACTTTCCATTAAAATCAGTTGAAGTTCCTTTTTTAGAACTTTTTACAAAAACAGATGCTCCAGGCAAAGGCGCATTGTTTTTATCATTCACTTTACCTGAAATAGTAAAGGATTGTGCGTTTGCGAGCATGTTTGCAAACAAGAATAAAAAAATGGTAATTTTTTTCATTTTAAAAAAAATTTAAAACGAATAAAAAGAGGTAATTATTCTTTATTTATAGATTGAATAATTAATTAATGTCATTGATAAAAGTGTCACATGAATTCATCTAGCGTATAGAATAATTCAGTTAAAATTCTCAATGACTTGTTTTACAAATGGCGATTATCGCCTCCCTTGGCAGCATTACCTGCCCAGGTTCTTTGGGTATGATCTCAGCCACAATGGCACCCCTTTATGAGAACGATGCAAAGTTAAATTAGATTTTTGAATTGTAAAACAAGAATCGTGTTTTTATTCAAGTGTTGGTTTTTTTCTCAATTGCTTTTTTTGAGAATTGTTTTTTTTACGGACTGCTTTTTTGATGAGAGATGCTCGACTTGGTTTTGTGGCTCTCCTAATTTTTTTTGGTTTCAATGCTTCCGCTAGCAGTGCCAAGAAACGTTTTACAGCGAGTTCTTTATTTTTATGTTGACTTCTACTTTGTTCGCAAAATAATAAGAGCAATCCTTCTTTATTGATTCTATTTGCGAGTTTTTCTTGTATGATCTCTTTTTGTCTTGCAGATACATGTTGTGAAGCAGCAACGTCAAAGCTTAGGGCTATTTTTGAAGATACCTTATTTACATGCTGACCCCCAGGCCCAGAGCTTCTAATGGCTTTGAATTGTAGTTCTTGTATGAGCTTTTCTTTGTTCAATGCCAATTATTTTAATGATGCTGAAAAGGAGCTTAGATTTTGTCTGCTTTCAATTAAAGTATCGATGGCCGCAATGGCTGTTTTGAGTCGTGTTTCCTTGTTTCCTTGTAACAATATATAAGGGCGGTGGTATTTTTTTAAGGCGTGTTCAAATGCGTTAAACATTTCTATTCTCAACGCTGGCCGGTCTCTTAAATCGTCTTCTTCCCAAGGGGTGTCGATGTAGGTCAGGAAATACAAATCGTAGGTGTTGGCAATGGCTGCGTCATCTAATAGTGGATCTACAAAACCTCCATAATATTCTTCTGAATAGACTTTAGTTTCAAGTAAATCGGTGTCACAGATGAGTACTTTATCAGCCTTTTTTGCGAGCCTGTTTTCTATTTCCATTTGTCCGGTAGCAATGGGCAAAATGTCTGAATTTTCACAGGTTTTACGTTCATTATTCCATTTTTTCTGCAAATATTCTCTTGCATATTCTGGTGCCCATACGGTATTGTAATGACGTGCTAATTGCCGAGATAATGTTGTTTTACCTGTAGATTCGGGACCGAATAGAACCACTTTTATAACGTTTGCTTCTTGCTGTCTAAGCTTTTTTTCCATGTGAAATATCCTTGGTATGCTAAGATTAAAAATACGGTGAATTGAATTCCTGAAAATCCTAAGCCTTTGATAAAGTACAAAGGTACAGAAATGATATTTCCTACAATCCATAACGACCAATGTGCAAGTTTTTTATTGGCCATCAACCACATGGCAGCAAAGAAGATTCCGGTGGTAAACGTATCGAAATAGTCGGTCATTCGATCAAATCGGTCGAAATATCTATAAACAAGTACCACAAAAAGTGCTGTAGATGCGAAAATACCAAATGCTTTGAGTTTGTCTTGTTTGGTTGTTCTGCTGATATGTAGTTGTTTGTTTTCAATCATACGACTCCACATATACCATCCAAAAACACTCATAAATGTGTAGTAGACATTGATAATTAGATCGCCATACAAGGTGAATTGATAGCAGATGTATACATAGATCATTGTGCTAATGATTCCGGTTGGATATACCAAAATGCTTTCTTTTTTTGCATAGATCACAGAGGCAATTCCGAACACTACGGCACAAATTTCTAAGACAATATTGAGCGTCGTTGCTGTTTGGTATGGAGCTAAGAAAAAATCAAAAATTTGGTTCATAGTTGCTGCGGTCAGATTTGACTATTTTTAAGTTGATTAGGGTGTTTTCTTGTTGCTCAAAAGAGGTTTTTATCTCTCTGGTTAAAAAGGGCATTAATGCATCATAATCGCCATAGATTTGTGTGCTTAATGGATTTTCTAAAATGGTGAAGCCTGAGGCTCTCAATCTCTTTATAAATGCGATGATGTGTGTTTCAAAATCATTTTGAAGCGGTGCTAATGTGAGTTCAATAGAGATGTTCATTTCTAAAAATTTGAAATGTAAAAGTACTTATTGTTTTTTCAAATCTTCAAAAAAAGAGAGGTCATTTTCAAAGGCTGTGCCAATCACTACAAGGTCTGCTCCCGCATTAAAGGCAGTCGCTACTTGCTGTTTGCTACGAATGCCCCCACCTACAATGAGGGGAATATTCAAGGAGTCTTTTACGGTCTTAATAATTGTAGCATGCACAGGAACTGTAGCTCCAGAACCTGCTTCAAGGTATATGAGTTTTTTACCAGCGTATTGACCCGCCAGTGCAGTATGTTCAATGGTCTTGATTTCTGACTGAAGAATTGGTTGTGTCTTACTCACCCTTTGTACGGCTGTTTCTTTTTTTCCATCGACTAAAATATACCCAGTAGGGAGCACTTCCAATGTTGCTTTTTTAAGGAATGGAATCGCTTTTACATGTTGTTCGATGAGGTACTCAGGATTTCTGCCAGAAAGTAGGCTTAAAAATAAAAGGCCATCAGCTTCATGAGTTAGCTGTGCTGCATCACCAGGAAAAAGAATTACAGGTAATGTGGTTGCTTTTTTTATAGCAATAACGAGTGCTTGAGTTTGCTGATGTTGGTCTGTACTTCCTCCTACAAAAATATGCGTACAAATAGATTGGTGTACCATCGTAAAAAAAGCAGGAACATTTTGTAATTCCATTTTTTCAGGATCAATGAGCACTGCTAGTAGTTTTCTATGTGCTTGTTTTGCTTCTAAAAGGTGTTGGTAGATACTCACAAAGGCGAAAATAAAGAGTTTTGGCTGTATTTTTTCTTTATACTTGAGAAAAATTCACAAGCTGACACGGATTTTTGTGATTAGATTGTAATGCAGTCCTTTAATGGGCATGCACACAGGTAAATCCTTCAAATTCTAAAAATTCTACTTCGTAAGAAGATCGAATGCCATCAAAGGTAATGTCACCAATTGTCTTTTGGTCTTCAAAGCGAAAATCTTCAATATAGATATGCTCTAAAAAGCGTAGTTTTTTCTTTCCATAGATTTTATACAAGGCTTCTTTTGCTCCCCAAACAATGGTGAGTTTGCTAATTAGAGCAGCGTGATTGGCAATGGTTTTGTATTCTTGAAAAGGAGTAAATTTATGGGCTATTTTTAAAATTTTATCGCGTTGCATTTCAATATCAATGCCAACAGGTGTTATATCAGAAATGATAATTCCAGCAAAATTGAATGAATGTGTAATTGAGATATACTGACCGTTTTTTAGGTGTGGTTTCCCAAATTCATCATAGACCAAATCTGCATCTACCAATCCAACTTCCTTCAAGAGATGCCGTACACTTAAAAACCCCCGCTGATGCAGCTCTGATTTCATTGCATCAACTCTGTTTTGATTGCTTTCTGTTAAATCAATATCCGCAGCAAGCTCTTGAAAAGATTCTGAAATCTTCCAAATCAATACTTTAGTGTTTTTATTGGTAATTATCGTCTTGTAAAGTGGCATATTTTTTAAAAGTTATTACGTAACTTTGCAGCTCGAAATTATGATATATAACAAATATACGAATAAATTATGAGCACAAATACAGCGACATACGTTCCGTTTAAAGTGAAAGATATTTCTTTGGCAGACTGGGGAAGAAAAGAAATTGAATTGGCAGAGGCAGAGATGCCAGGGTTGATGGCTTTAAGAGAAGAGTATAAAAATACACAGCCATTAAAAGGTGCAAGAATTGCAGGATGTTTGCACATGACCATTCAGACAGCTGTTTTAATTGAAACATTACAAGCACTAGGTGCAGAGGTTACTTGGAGTTCTTGTAATATTTTTTCTACACAGGATCAGGCAGCAGCTGCAATTGCTGGAGCAGGAACAGCAGTATATGCATGGAAAGACATGACCGAAGAAGAGTTTGACTGGTGTATTGAGCAAACCTTATTTTTTGGAGAAGACAAAAAACCATTAAATATGATTTTAGATGATGGTGGTGATTTGACAAACATGGTATTGGATAGATATCCTGAATTGGCTGCAGGGATTAATGGATTGTCTGAAGAAACTACTACAGGGGTGCACCGTTTGTATGAAAGAGTAAAGAATGGTACGCTACCAATGCCGGCTATTAACGTAAATGATTCTGTAACAAAATCTAAGTTTGATAACAAATATGGATGTAAAGAATCTGCAGTAGATGCGATACGAAGAGCAACAGATATTATGTTGGCTGGTAAGCGTGTTACTGTTTGTGGGTATGGAGATGTAGGTAAAGGAACTGCAGCGTCTTTTAAAGGAGCTGGTTCTATTGTAACAGTTACAGAAATTGATCCTATTTGTGCTTTGCAAGCAGCTATGGACGGTTTTGAAGTAAAGCGTTTGGAGACTGTTGTTGCGAATTCTGATATTATCATTACCACAACAGGAAACAAAGACATTGTTCAAGGACATCATTTTGAAGCAATGAAAGACAAAACGATTGTGTGTAACATTGGACATTTCGATAACGAAATTGATATGGCGTGGTTGAATGGTAATTTTGGGTCAACCAAAGATACTATCAAGCCTCAGGTTGATAAATACAATGTCAATGGAAATGACATTATCATTTTAGCAGAAGGACGTTTGGTAAACTTAGGATGTGCTACAGGCCACCCAAGTTTTGTGATGTCTAACTCATTTACGAACCAAACTTTGGCACAAATTGAATTGTGGAAAAATGTTGATGCGTATTCAAATGATGTACACATGTTACCAAAACACTTAGATGAGAAAGTAGCAAAATTGCACTTGGCTAAGATTGGTGTAGAATTGACTGAATTAAGAGATGATCAAGCAAGTTACATTGGAGTAACGGTTGCAGGTCCTTTTAAACCAGAACACTACAGGTATTAAGCATACCTTGTATTAGATATTTTAAAGCCCTTGCATCTTGCGAGGGCTTTTTTTTATGTGACATGATCCTTGTATTAGCTTAACCATCCTTCTCTGTCTAAACTTCTGTATTGGATAGCTTCTGCAATGTGCGCAGGTTCGATGTCTGCAGTACTGTCTATATCAGCAATGGTTCTCGCTACTTTTAAAATACGATCATAGGCTCGTGCTGAGAGGCCAAGTTTTTCCATTGCTGTTTTTAGTAAGGTCATGCTTTCCTCAGAGAGTTTGCAAAATTCCCGAATTTGTTTGACGGTCATTTGTGCGTTGTAATGGGTGTATTCATGATCAGCAAAGCGAGCAGCCTGCAATGCTCTTGCTTCAGTTACTCGTTTTCGAATGCTCATACTCGATGCTCCTTTTGGTGC
>JBELDQ010000042.1:0-1426 GCA_042094215.1 Polaribacter sp.
GGAGCTGTGGTCATTACCATGGATGCAGACCTACAAGACAACCCAGATGAAATACCAGCATTGTATGAGCTGATCATGAAAGAAGACTATGATCTAATTTCTGGTTGGAAAAAGAAACGCTATGACAATGTAGTTACGAAAAACTTACCGTCTAAGCTATTCAACGCAGCAGCTAGAAAAACTTCAGGGCTGAAACTACATGATTTTAATTGTGGACTGAAAGCCTATAAGAATGTTGTGATTAAAACCGTGAAAGTAAGTGGAGAAATGCATCGCTACATCCCTGTCTTGGCAAAAAATGAAGGCTTTACAAAAATAGGAGAAAAAGTAGTGCAGCACCAAGCACGAAAATACGGTGAAACAAAGTTTGGTATGGATCGCTTTATCAATGGCTTTTTAGATTTAATCACCATCTCCTTTTTATCAAAATTTGGCAAGCGACCAATGCATTTATTTGGCCTCTGGGGAACCCTGGTATTTATAATAGGTTTCTTATCTGCTGGCTTTATTGGAATTACCAAACTGTACAACTTATCGCAAGGAACCAAAGCAATACTCGTTACAGACAACCCATGGTTTTACATAGCGCTAACTGCCATGCTTATTGGAACACAACTCTTTTTAGCAGGTTTTATAGGAGAAATTTTAATCAAAACGAAAAGCAACGAAAAGCACTACAAAATCAAAGAAAAACTCAATTTCTAAATCCGTAACTTTGCGGACAATTTTTACATTACATGAATACAATTATAGACGACGCTAAAAAATGGCTTGCAGACACGTTCGATACAGCAACCAGAACTGAAATACAAAAATTAATAGACACAAACGCGGATGATTTAGCAGACCGTTTTTATAAAAATATGGAATTTGGAACGGGTGGTATGCGCGGCATTATGGGGGCTGGAACCAACCGAATTAATAAATATACGCTCGGAAAAGCAACACAAGGATTGAGCAATTACTTGCAACAATCTTTTCCTAACAAACAACTTAAAGTAGCCATTGCTTACGATTGCAGACACAATAGTAAAGAGTTTTCTAGACTTGTTGCAGAGGTACTTTCCGCGAATAATATTCAGGTATTTCTATTTGAAGATCTTAGACCTACTCCCGAATTATCGTTTGCTGTAAACCATTTAGGTTGTGACGCCGGAATCGTATTGACTGCCTCACACAACCCACCAGAATACAATGGCTATAAGGTATATTGGAATGATGGCGGACAAATTGTACCTCCTAATGATGCAGGAATTATCAATGAAGTGAACAAACTCGATTTTTCTGAAATTAAGTTCAACGGAAACGAAGCACTCATCTCAACAGTTGGAGCTGACATCGATGAGGCTTTTTGGAAGGCTTCTTTAAAAAATGGAACCTTTGACGTAAAAGGAAGAGAAGATTTGAGTATTGTATTCACCTCTTT
>JBELDQ010000042.1:1526-12836 GCA_042094215.1 Polaribacter sp.
GGAAACATGAAATTAATGAACGGAAACCAAACCATGAGCTTGATGACCGATTTCTTAATCAAACAATGGAAACAAAACGATCAACTCAATAATAATCCATTTATAGGATCTACTATTGTGTCTACAAACCTAGTCAATGAAATAGCTGCAAGCTATGGAGTAGAAACAAAGGTTGGTTTAACAGGCTTTAAATGGATTGCAAAAATGATTGAAGATTTCCCTACACAAGACTTTATTGGTGGTGGAGAAGAAAGCTTTGGGTACATGGTTGGTGATTTTGTACGAGATAAAGATGCTGTTACTTCTACCCTATTGGCTTGTGAAATTGCAGCCCATGCAAAAGCAAATGGCAGCTCTTTTTACAACGACCTTTTAGACATTTACACAACACATAACTTTTACAAAGAACACCTTATCGCTACGGTGAAAAAAGGGATGGACGGCGCTGCTCAGATCAAACAGATTATGGTAGATCTTCGCAATGCGCCTCTGAAAGAAATTGATGGTTCTAAAGTGGCGTTTTTATGTGATTATCAGTCATCAATCCAAAAAAACTTACGTACAGGAGAAGAAACTGTTATGGATATTCCTCAATCGAATGTGTTGATATACCATACCGAGGACGGTACCAAAATAGCAGCAAGACCGAGCGGAACAGAACCGAAAATTAAGTTTTACATTAGCGTTAAAACAGCCCTAGACTCGAAAGAAAATGCTGAAAAAGTAGCGCAAGAACTAGATGCTAAAATTGAGAGAATTATCAAAGAATTAAACGTGTAATGACGTATTTTAAAAAAATAGTACATTTTGCAAGTCCCTATAAGAAGTTCGCATTACTTAATGTGCTCTTTAATATACTGTATGCAATCTTTAATGTTTTATCTGTTTTAGCATTCATACCTGTACTTGGGATTTTATTTGGCACAGACAAGCAAATAACCAAAGAACCCATCTACGAAGGGATTGCTGGTATTGGAACCTATGCTAAAGAACGTTTTTACTATTTTATTTCGCAAAAGATAGCACATGAAGGCGCTATTGAAGTACTCCTTTTTATTTGTTTCTTGACCTTTGGTTTATTCTTTCTCAAAAATCTATTTCGCTACCTCGCTTCGTTTGTTTTAGCGTATTTAAGAAACGGTGTTGTAAAAGACCTAAGAGATGGTTTGTATACTAAAATTATAGATCTACCCATTGCTTATTTTTCAGAAAAGCGAAAAGGAGATATTATTGCAAGAATGACTGCTGATGTACAGGAGGTAGAAAATTCTTTTTTAACTTCTTTAGAAGCGGTGTTTAGAGAGCCATTGACTATTGTTATCTCATTGGCCATCATGCTCTTTATGAGCGTAAAGCTAACCCTCTTTGTATTTATTTTATTGCCGGTATCTGGACTGTTGATCTCAGCGATTAGCAAACGACTCAAAGCAAACTCCTTAAAAGCACAAAAGGAAACAGGAAAGTTTCTCTCTTTTATTGAAGAAACACTTACTGGATTGCGCGTTATTAAAGGATTTAATGCAGAAGGCAGCATTGCACAAAAATTCACAAAATCGACCTTACACTTTAGGAATTTAATGACTAGCGTATTGCACAGGAAAACCCTAGCTTCTCCAATGAGTGAGTTTTTAGGATCTGCAACCATCATTGCCATACTCTGGTATGGAGGAACAGAGGTACTGTCTAACACAAGTGCACTGCAGCCCGATGAATTTATGGGTTATATTGTGCTTTTTTATACGGTATTAAACCCTATCAAAGCAATCACTACCGCCTACTATAACATTCAAAAAGGAGATGCATCTGCGCAACGAATTATGGAGGTATTAGAAACTAAGAATCCAATAATCGATAAAGAAGATGCGCTTCAAAAAACAATGTTCGATTCAAAAATAGAATTCAAAAATATTTCCTTCAAATACAAAGATCAGTATGTTCTCAAAGACTTTTCTCTGACAATAAACAAAGGAGAAACAGTTGCTTTAGTTGGGCAGTCTGGAAGTGGAAAGTCGACCCTAGCCAACTTGATTACGCGTTTTTATGATGTGAATGAGGGAGCCATCTTCATTGATGATGTGAATATCAAAGATATTTCTAAAAAATCGTTGCGTCACCTAATGGGCATTGTTACGCAAGACGCTATTTTATTTAATGATAGTGTTGCCAATAATTTAAAATTGGGAACAGAAAATGCGACAGAACAGCAGCTTATTGAAGCCGCAGAAATTGCAAATGCAAATGAGTTTATTCAAGGACTAGACCATCAATTTGACACCAATATTGGCGATGGAGGAAACCTTCTTTCAGGTGGACAAAAGCAACGTTTAAGCATTGCACGAGCAGTCTTAAAAAATCCGCCTATCATGATTTTAGATGAGGCTACCTCTGCCTTAGATACCGCATCTGAACAACTGGTGCAACTTGCCTTAGAAAACATGATGCAAAACAGAACATCCTTGGTCATTGCGCATCGCTTGTCTACCATTCAAAAAGCAGATCTCATTGTTGTATTAAACAAGGGTACCATTATTGAACAAGGTAAACACGCTGATTTACTCAAACAACAGGGCGAGTATCATAAATTGGTACACATGCAAAATTTAGTATAAACATGAACCTAATTAAGATTGTTAGAACCTCCAAACTCGCTTTTTACATTAGCAATAGTTTTCAATTAGGACTTCCAAAATACTTCTTTAGACGAAAGAAGAATTATTGGATTGCAGAGGCATCCAAGTACCCTAAAAAAATGATTTCAGACCGCGTACAGTATTATCTCGACAATGAGCATGGTGAACTCTCTGAAAATGCCACCACATTAAAAGATTTTAAGCGGCCTAAAAAAGATACGATGTACTTTTATGATTTGGCCAAATACACCAAATACTTTCCATCCTTCTTAAAAGTTTATTTTAACTTTGGAGATATTGAAGAGAATCAAGAAACATTGACTATTGTAAAGAGTCGCCCTATTGCGCATACCGGTAACTCTGTTTTAATGAAACTCAATCAATTACGTCATTTTAAATATGTTAGCAATGACATTCCGTTCTCAGAAAAAAAAGACATGATTGCTTGGCGTGGAATGATACATAAAGAAAACAGAAGAAGTCTTGTCGCCAAATTCTATCAGCATCCAACATGTGACATTGGACATATCGATGAGCGTCCTGTAGGAAAAGCAGCTTGGAAAAAACCCTTTCTACCCATCGAAGAGCAACTCAAGTATAAGTTTTTACTGTCTATCGAAGGGAATGATGTTGCTACGAACTTGAAATGGATCATGTCATCCAATTCTTTGTGTTTTATGCCAACTCCAAAATTCGAAACCTGGTTTATGGAAGGAAAACTAATTCCGAATGTACATTATGTGCATATCAAAGATGATTATTCTGACATGTTAGAAAAAATAGACTATTATTCGAAACACGAAGCGGAAGCACTTCAAATCATTAGAAATGCCCATGCTTGGATAGCTCAGTTCAAGGACGAAAAATTAGAAAAAATCATTTCTTTGATGGTTTTAGACAGGTATTTTGCTGTTACAAAGCAATACTAAACAGCTGGAATTCTTTAGAGTTTCTGCTTCAAACCTAAGGCTTTTCCTTTGACTAGCATAAAATTAAACGATGCTTCGTATTCATTTGGAATTTCACCATCGAGAATGGCATTCTTTATCGCTTCTTTGAGCTGACCAATTTCTCTACATGGTTTGAGACTGAATGTTTCCATAATCAATTCTCCAGAAATGGGTGGCTGAAAATTGCGAACTTGATCGCGCGCTTCAACTTCCTTTATTTTTCTTCGAACCAATTCGAAGTTTTTGTGATAACGTCTAAATTTGTTCGGATTCTTTGTAGTAATATCGGCTTCGCATAAGGTCATCAATGCATCGATATCATCTCCTGCATCAAAAATCAATCTGCGAACAGCAGAATCTGTTACCTCACTCGCCAACACAATTGGACGCGAGCTTAACAATACCATTTTTTGAACAAACTTCATTTTGTTGTTCAACGGCATTTTTAAACGCTTGAATAACTTAAACACCATTTTAGCCCCTACAAACTCATGCGCATGAAAGGTCCATCCTACTTTTTTACTAAATTTTTTAGTGGGTGCTTTACCGATATCGTGTAATAGAGCCGCCCATCTAAGCCATACATCATTGGTATTTTCTGAGATATTATCTACGACCTCTAAGGTGTGATAAAAATTATCTTTGTGCTTTTGACCTTCTACGTCCTCTACCCCTTTTAAAGCGGTTAACTCGGGTAAAATCTGAGCTAACAACCCTGTAGATTCTAATAATAAAAAACCAACTGAAGGCACCTTAGAGGCCATTATTTTATGCAGCTCATCTACAATGCGTTCTCTTGTGATAATTTTCAATCGATCTGCATTGTTCGAGATCGCCTCAAGTGATGCATGTTCGATTGTAAAATTCAGCTGACTTGCAAAACGGATGGCACGCATCATTCGCAATGGATCATCAGAATAGGTAATATTCGGTTCTAATGGCGTTCTTATCATTTTAGACTTCATATCTTCAACCCCATTGAAAGGATCCAATAACAGTCCGAAATTCTCTTTATTTAAACTAAGCGCTAGTGCATTGATGGTAAAGTCTCTTCTATTTTGATCGTCTTGTAACGACCCCTCTATAACCTCTGGATTTCGACTATTCTCTGTATACGACTCCTTGCGAGCACCTACAAATTCTATTTCTACGTCTTTATAGCGCAACATGGCTGTTCCGTAGGTTTTAAATACTTGTACTTTTGGTTTTGTTGGAAGCAATGCAGCAACTTTCTGCGCCAATTCTATGCCACTTCCCACAGTAACCACATCGATATCTTTGGCATCACCACGCTTTAAAATATGATCGCGCACAAAACCGCCAATCACATAACTTTCTATCGCTAAGAGTGCTGAAGCTTTTGAAATATAACTAAATATGGCTGCGTCTAGAGCCTCCTTGTAAAATTGTTGTTGCATAGAATTATTCTCTAATAACCACGACCTCATTGGTATCTGTAATTCTCAAAATTTGAGATGAGGCTGTTGCTATTTTTTCTTGTTGCAAATTTACTATATAATCTACGCTATCCAAAATTGCAGCATCTATTTCTGAAAATGTTTTAGGTGTAGCCATCCCACTAATATTAGCCGATGTAGACACAATTGGTTTTCCAAAACGCTCAATAAGCTTCTTGCAAAAATCATTTTTAACAATTCGAATAGCAATGGTTACATCTTCAGCAATACAGTTGGACGCTATGCCTATTGGATTTCTATAAATGATAGTGGTTGGTTTGGTTGCCGTATCAAGAATTTCTTCAACTATTTCAGGGATATTCGCAACATAGGATGCTAACATACTATAAGAAGATACCAGAATAATTAAACTCTTGGTCTCAGCTCGCTGTTTTATCTCATATACTTTGGCAACTGCACTTTTATTCGTGGCATCGCAGCCAATACCCCAAACCGTATCTGTAGGGTACAGCAGGGTTTTTCCCGCTGACAATACTGCTATGGATTTCTTTAAAACTGATTCACTCATGACTACCATCTCTAGATTTTATTCAAGTGACTTCTTGGATACAGTAGCGTACTGCATGTAAAACATATCAATTTGTGATCCTAAAAAAAGAACATTAAACAACACGGCAAAAGGAAAGTATAAAAACGATTTTGTCCTATTGATACCACGCATGGATGATACCGAATAACCACAATCATTGAACATTCTTTTCATACTTTTCTTTGTAAAAAAACGATAGTGCGTTCTATCTAAAATGAGATCATCTGTATATTTCCAATCTCGTTTAAAGATCATTTTAAAGATGTTTTTAGAATAACGAACATTAGGTATTGATGTTACAAGGATACCATTTTTCTTTAATTTAGATTTTAACTTCACAAGATCATCCCAAGGTTCTAACAAATGTTCTATGACATCATTCATAACAATAACATCAAAATAGGCCTCTGGAATTTCATTGAATCTATCATCTAGCGTTCCAATCAGTACTTTGGATAGTTTTTCTTTGGCTTCTTGAGCAGATTTCTCAAACGGCTCTAACCCCCAAGTTTCCACTCCTTCCCTCACCAATTGCCTTGAAAAGTTTCCTGAACCACAGCCTATCTCTAAAATAGTTTTAGCGGAGTTAGGAATATACCTCAGCATTTCTGGTCTCACATTTTTATAATACCCTCTATTTTCATCATTCATCTATTCGAAATTTTATAGTTCTTTTCTAAAAGGCATGTTCATCGCTCTTTTACTCAGCCAACTTCCCTTTTTTATCGCTTGCAAATAATACATGAGCAATTCTAAAAACAAATATATATTTAATTTTAACTTTGGCACAAAAAAGAAAAACAGTCCAATAATTGCTACCAATAATTTAGACAAAAATGTAGTCATCACCATGGAAAATAACAATAAAAATCGCTTCAAGCCCTTAAAATGTGTATGAAGATATACATGCTTTGAAATGAGCACCTCTGTTTTTGTAATACTTGCTGTTTTTATATTTATTCTTGAAGCACCACCGTGATTATGGATGATATTTACATCTTTAAGCAAGGCAACTTCGCCTCCTGCATCTCTCACTTTCTTAGACAAATCAACATCTTCAAAGTACATCCAAAAATCTTCATTCCATCCTCTTACTTTTTGAAACCATGTGCGACTCATAAAAACAACAGAGCCTGAAACCCAATCTGGAAAAAAAAGAGTACCTTCTTCTTTTGTTTTCTTTTTAAACTTTCTATACAATGCCCTAATCAGTCCGAACATCGTAAAGGTGTTTGGAAACATGCGATCTGTATCTTCATAGGAGCCATTTGTATTCAACTGATTACAAGATACAATACCAATAGTTGATTTTTGCTTCAATATTGTCAACATCGCTTCAATGGCCTGTTCAGAAGCGATGGTATCGGGATTTAGAAATAACAAATATGCTCCTTTTGCATGCATAGCTGCTGTATTGCATCCATTTGAAAAACCATTATTCCCTGAATTTTCAATAAATCTAAATGAACTGTATCGCTCAGAAAATTCTTGAAGTTTTCCATCATTAGATTTGTTATCGACAACGACAACTTCAAATGAAAAATGTGCTTCAGTGACCTGCTTCAATGCATCCAAACAATCACTTAAATGCGACCAACTTCTGTAGTTCACAATGAGTATTGAGACATCTTTCGCATGCGTATCACTATTGAATGAAGCTATAGGATTGGCTGCATTTCTAACAGCACGCTTTAATCGTAATACTTCAATATAACGTCTCAAAACGCCAGAAGCATGCACCCATGAAATTACAAAACCTTGAACACCGTCCAAAAAACCTAACTTAACAAAAAATTGAATAAAAAACCTCACCAGTGGTTTTACCAACAAGTGATAGGGTGTTACCAATATTCCTTTCTCAAGCAATTCTTCTGCCTGAAGTCGTGCATACAACTTAAGTTTATCTTTGTAATGCTTGTAAGAGGTATAGGAGTAGTGGTTTATTTTTTCTGTCAAAAAACCTACTTTTCCTTTTGTATATATCTCCTCATGCACCTTTCCTTGATACTCCGAAGCCTCCTTTCGAAACAGACGAATCACTTTATCTCTTTGCCAACCACTAAAGGAAAGTTTTTTCTCTTTAAAAAAGAAATTTCTGTAAATATAAAAAGCTGAATATATATTAGATTCACTTCCAATAGTTCTAATGATTTCTTCCTCTAACTTTTGACCAACAGTTTCATCTGCATCCAACAAAAAAACCCAATCATGAGAAGCTTTTGCAATGGCAAAGTTCTTCTGATTGGAAAAATTATCAAACTTTCGCTGTAGCACCACTGCATTGGTTTCTCTTACGATGGCGAGCGTAGCATCCGTACTGTAGGAATCAATGACAATAATTTCATCTGCAAAACGAACGGCATCTAGTGCATTTTGAATGTTCGCCTCTTCATTAAATGTTGGAATTATTGCAGTAATTTTTGTCATAAGCTTACACGGCTACATCATATTCTCTAAGGGCATCATTCAATGATGTTTTCTTATCGGTACTTTCTTTGCGCTTTCCTATGATCAAAGCACAAGGCACATTGTATGCTCCTGCTGCAAATTCTTTGCTGTAGCTCCCTGGAATGACAACCGATCTTGCAGGGACGATGCCTTTCATTTCAACGGGTTCATCGCCAGTAACATCAATAATCTTGGTAGATGCAGTCAATACAACATTGGCTCCTAATACAGCTTCTGTTTCTACTTTAACTCCTTCAACAACAATACAGCGAGATCCTATAAATGCACCATCTTCAATAATCACTGGTGCCGCTTGTAAAGGTTCTAAAACACCACCAATTCCAACACCTCCAGACAAGTGAACATGTTTGCCAATTTGCGCGCAACTCCCAACCGTAGCCCATGTATCTACCATGGTTCCTTCATCTACATAGGCCCCAATATTCACATAACTTGGCATTAAAATAGTCCCTGATGATATATAAGCACCATGTCTAGCGACTGCATTTGGTACGACTCTGATTCCTTTTTCTGCAAAATCTCTTTTTAATGGAATTTTGTCATGGTATTCAAAAATACCTGCTTCTAGTGTTTCCATTTTTTGAATCGGAAAATACAGTACTACACCTTTTTTCACCCATTCATTTACCTGCCATCCACTTGCAGTTGGCTCGGCTACTCTCAAGGAACCTGTATCTAATAACTGAACGACTTCTCTAATTGCATTTATGGTTTGCTCTTCCTTTAATAACTCACGGTTATCCCAGGCGTTTTCTATAATTTTTCTTAAATTCTCCATGCTTTTACATTTATTTTTACAAATATAAATCTATCCTTAAATTTGATAGCGAAGATACATTTTTTAAACAGATAAAGACATCCTGTTGAAAATCCTTATTTTTGCTAAAAACTTGAGTATAATGAGTAGAATACTAGCCATTGATTTTGGAAAAGTTAGAACTGGAATAGCCGTTACTGATGAAATACAACTGATTGCTTCTGGATTGACAACGGTACCCACATCGAACTTACTTTCCTTCTTAAAAGAATACCTCAATAAAGAGAAGGTCGGTTTACTTTTGGTGGGCCTTCCAAAGCAAATGAACAACACTGCAAGTGAAAGCGAAGCACTCATTCAGCCATTTCTACAAAAACTAAGAAACACATTCCCTAACATCCCTATGGAGCGAGTAGATGAACGTTTTACCTCCAAAATTGCCTTTCAATCAATGATTGATGGTGGTATGAAGAAAAAAAAACGTCAAAACAAAGGACTTATTGATGAAATTAGTGCCACTATTATCTTACAATCGTATTTATATAACAAATAAATTCTTCAACTTAGTCTTTCTTTGTATTTTTGCAGCCATTAAAATTGAAAACAAATGATTTTACCAATTGTAGCATACGGAGACCCTGTGTTGAGAAAAGTAGGCGCTGAAATTGATAGCGATTACCCAAATTTAGAAGCGCTCATTGTTAACATGAAAGAAACCATGTACAAAGCTAGCGGTGTAGGATTGGCCGCTCCTCAAATAGGCAAGTCAATTCGCTTATTTTTGGTAGATGCTACACCTTTTGCTGATGATGAAGATTTAGACGAAGAAGAAAGAAAAGTGCTAGCAGATTTCAATCATGTTTTTATCAACCCAAAAATCTTAAAAGAGGAAGGGGATGAATGGGCATTTAATGAAGGCTGTTTAAGCATACCCGATGTGCGGGAAGATGTTTTTAGACAAGAAAAGATTACCATTGAATATCAAGATGAAGCCTTCAAAAAACACACAAAAACCTTAGACGGTTTGGCTGCGAGAGTTTTTCAGCATGAATACGACCATATTGAAGGGGTCTTGTTTACTGACAAACTATCTTCATTAAAGAAGAGATTGATTAAAAAGAAATTAGAAAATATATCAAGAGGAAAAATAAAAGCAGACTATAGAATGCGTTTTCCAAATTTAAAGAAAAAATAAGTCATCCTGACATAAAAAATTATCACATGGAATTTAATAAAATTATTGCCGTAACAGGAAAACCAGGGTTATTCGAAGTTGTTTCTCAAACGAAAACAGGAATCATTGTTGAATCACTAACAGATAAAAAGCGCATCCCTATTTTATCTACACACAATGTAAGTTTGTTGGAAAACATTGCCATCTTTACATACAATGAAGAAGTACCTCTTTTAACTGTTTTTAAGTCTATTTACGAAAAAGAAGCAGGTAAAGAAACGATCAGCCATAAAGAAAGTGGCGCTAAATTAACTTCTTTTTTCTCTGAAATCCTACCAGAATATGATCAAGAGCGCGTATACACCTCAAACATCAAAAAGATTATACAGTGGTACAATGCGTTAATTGCTGTTGGATTTGACTTTTCTATTGCCACCTTATCTTCAGAAGAAAAACAAGAAGCATAATGAACTCTAGAGCACAGCAATTAGAGGCGTTTAACAGGTTGCTCGATATTATGGATACCCTTCGAGAGAAATGTCCGTGGGATCAAAAACAAACCTTAGAATCGTTGCGACATTTAACGATTGAAGAAACCTATGAATTGGCTGATGCAATACTTGATAACGATTTAGAAGAAGTAAAAAAAGAATTAGGCGATGTGTTATTACACATCGTCTTTTATGCTAAAATAGGGAGCGAGAAAGGCGCTTTTGATATCGCAGATATTGCCAATACTATTGCTGATAAATTAATTGATAGACATCCACATATTTATGGAGATGTTGCAGTCAAAGACGAAGAAGAAGTAAAACAAAATTGGGAAAAACTGAAATTAAAAGAAGGGAGAACTTCTGTTTTAGAAGGGGTTCCTAAAAGCTTGCCTGCTTTGATTAAGGCCAACAGAATTCAAGACAAAGTTGCTGGGGTTGGTTTTGATTGGGAACAACCCGAACAGGTCTGGGAAAAGGTTCAAGAAGAGCTCAAGGAATTGAATGACGAAGTAAAGAATAACAATACAGATGCAATTGCCTCTGAGTTTGGAGATGTGTTGTTCTCTATGATTAACTACGCACGTTTTATTGGGGTAAACCCAGAAAATGCCTTGGAAAGAACCAACAAAAAATTTATCAACAGATTTCAGTATTTAGAACAAGCAGCTAAAAAAGAAGGCAAAGAACTCACTAAAATGTCTCTCGCCGAAATGGATGTGTATTGGAATGAATCAAAAAAGTACTTTACCTAAAAAAATAATGCTATTTTTAGCTTCATGAAAGTACTTATTATTACAGGTGGTAGTCATGGCATAGGAAAAGCTATTGC